>JAJYPE010000187.1 GCA_021795585.1 Actinomycetes bacterium
ACAAGGCGGAGGTCCGTCCTCTCCACTCGATGGCCGCGATCTCCAGGAGCCCGATGGCCAGCAGTATCCCTGACGGGAGATCCGGATAGATCTGATTTACGGCCAGGAGCACCGCGGGAATGGCAAAGGCGACCCCGAGAACCACCTGAGCCATGCCACCAAGTCGTAACAAGCGGCTGACCCGCTGGTGGAGCCACATCAGACCAGCCGTATTGAGTCCTATGATGCCGGCCAGGGATCCGGTCACCGGACCGAGCAGCGCTACGGAGACCGCAAGCAGAGCGCTCAGTCCCGGTCCAAAGGGGCTGATAACTCCGGTAGGGCCGTCGTAGTGTTCGACCATCGCGAGCGTTGCATTTGCGGGGTAGGTGCCACGAAATACGCGCGCGGCCAGATCGTGGGTGATTGTGGAAAGGATGTGCACACTGAAGTGCGACAACGCCTGCGCCTGCATGACGTAAGTGGGCTCGTCACCCGTGATAGTCACACCTTTGGAGGTCACGAAGTCGAAAAGGAACTTTTGAAGCACCATGGCGACGACAAAGAACACGACTATCCCCACTGGACGCAGGGTTGACAAACCGAGGCTTTTCCTTTCCCCCGGCTCTTGCGGTGTGGACATCCGATCCCCTATTGTTGCTCTGCGGTAGGTTAGCCGTCTGATACGTGACCCGCCGCCACTGTCGGCGGCGATGGGTTCCGGCCGTCGCGCGGCCAACCCTTCCGGTTCATCTGCGCCGCTTTACCGCCTCGCTCGAGCTGGGACGCAGGACGCATCAATCCTGCCTTACGCACACCACCGGACTACGGCCGGCCGGAGTGCAGCCGTCCTGGTGGCTGAAAGAGGCTCCTCCGAAACAGGAATGATCCGCAAATATCCGTCGCGCCAACGGAAGGTCTCGGGCCGTGCCGGCGATGGGGGGCCAGCAGGCGAGGAGCACCGCAACCGGCCAGGAGCGAGCCGTCGGGCCGGCACGAAGGCTCTTCAACTTTGCGGCCGGTGACGCCATGAAGGACACCACCGGTCGCGCCGCTGATGCGAGGCTGTGCATGCTCCACTTAGAAAGGCCACTCCAGTGGGGATCCGGCCTTTCGCGAGCCGAGCGTCTAGATGCCCACCCGGTCGGCCAGCTTGGCTCGGTGATAGGCGGAGTCGCCAAAGAGGAGCTGCGAAGCCTTTGCGCGCTTGAAGTACAGGTGCGCGTCGTGCTCCCAGGTGAAGCCGATACCGCCGTGGATCTGGATGTTCTCCGCAGCCGCCTTGAAGTAGGCGTCGGAGCAGAAGGCCTTGGCAAGGGGGGCCGCCACCGCAAGCTCGGCGGAGTCCTGGGACGCCACCCAGCCCGCGTAATAGGCGGCGGACTTGGCCGACTCCACCTCCAGCAGGACATCCGCGCACTTGTGCTTGATGGCCTGGAAGCTACCAATGGCACGCCCGAACTGGATCCTGCTCTTGGCATACTCAACGGCCATGTCCAGGCACGCCGCCGCACCGCCGACCTCCTCCGCGGCCAGGGCCACCGCCGCGAGGTCCATGGTGGTAGTTAGCACGGCCTCGCCACCGCCCTCGGCACCGACCAGGCGCGCAGGCGTGCCGGAGAACGAGACAGCCGCCATCTTGCGGGTCTGGTCCAACGTCGGAATCGCCTCCACGGACAACCCGGGCGCGCCCGCCTCCACGGCGAAGATCGAGACCCCTCCGGGAGCGGTGGCGGCCACCAGGAAGAGTGAGGCGTTCTGCCCGTCGATGACGTAGGACTTGGTGCCGCTAAGCGTATATCCGCCCCCGGAATTCGAGGCGGATGTGGCGAAGGAGTCAAGGCCCCAGCTCCCGTCCGCTTCAGTCACCGCCAGCGTGGCAATGGTCTCGCCGGCGGCGATACCGGGCAGGTAGTCGGCCTGGGCAGCCTCGTCTCCACTGGCCATGAGGGCGTTAGCTGCCAGCGCAACCGTCGCGAAGTAGGGCCCACAGTAGAGCGACCGGCCCATCTCCTCGAAGACGACCGTCTGCTCAACGGTGGTAAAGCCCGAACCACCATAGGCTTCGGGAATCGCCAGGCCGGCCAGCCCAAGCTGCTCCGCGAGCTGGCGCCACACGGCGGGATCGTACCCCTCGGCGGTCTCCATCAGCCGCCTCACCTCGGTGACGGGCGACTTGTCCTCCATGAAGCGGCGAACCGCCTTGCGCAGCTCTTCCTGCTCCTCCGAAAACGCGAAGTTCATTTGCCCTCCACAATCACGCCACGCGGCGACGATTTGCTACCAAACCAAAAGCAAATTTAGCCAGCCGGCGCAGCGTTTGCCCTCCAAAGCGCGAATACCGGCAGCACTTGGCTCCTCCGCACTAGCCTCGCTTATCAGGACCCCTATCCTGGAGGCGCCCATGGCAAGCACCCCTTCCTATGTCGATGCGGCGGTCGAGGTCCACCAACTCTCGGTCGGGCCCGTCGACAATAACGTCTACATAGTGCGCTGCCGCACCACGGGCGAGGCCGTCATGATCGATGCCGCCAACGAGCACGAGCGGCTACTCGAGCTCTGCACCGAGCTCGGAGTGCGTCGTGTGGTCGAGACCCATGGCCACTGGGACCATATCGCGGCGGTGCCCCAGGTGCGTGACGCCGGCTACCAGGTGGCTGTCTCCGCGGAAGACGCCGCCATGCTGGACGGCTACGACGAGACCCTCACCGATGGAGAGCGGCTCAGCGTGGGGCGCGTTGAGCTCGAGGTCATCCATACTCCCGGCCACACCCCGGGCTCCTTGTGCTTTTACGTGCCCGGGACTCCGCTCCTATTCACGGGTGACACCCTCTTCCCAGGCGGCCCCGGTGCCACCCACTTCCCGGGCGGGGACTTCACCAGCATCATCGACTCCATCGAGCGGCGCATCTTCGCCCGCTTCGGCCCCGAGACCCGGGTACTGCCCGGTCACGGCCGGCCCACCACGGTGGGTGCGGAATCGCCGGAATTGGAGGCCTGGGTGGCCAGGGGCTGGTAGCGCCGGCACGGGCTAAATTGTGATCGCGCACCCGAACCAAGGATTGCGCTTCCCCAAGCCACCAAACAGAAAGCGCGCCTTGAGGACACAGCCGAACGCCGCAATACGGGCCATCTTCTCGCGCCGCTCGGTTGGAAAGCTGATTGTGCCCGGCCCCAGCGAGGCCGAGCTGATCACCATCCTGCGTGCCGGTGCCGCAGCACCGGACCACAAGCTCACACGCCCCTTTTGGTTCGTCGTCTTCGAGGGCAAGTCGAGGGAGGAGTTCGGCACGGTCCTGGCCGAGGCGTTGACCTCACGACTCGCTGAAAAGGGGATCGAGCCAACCAACGGGCAGGTGGGCAAGGAGCAGGCCAAGCTCATGCGGGCCCCCTTGGTCATCGCCGTGGCGGCGGTTCGCAGTGAGGAGATCTCCTTGCCCGACCAGGAGATAATCTCCGCAGCGGCGGCCGCGGCACAGAACATGCTGCTGGCCGCAACCTCGCTGGGTTACGGCTCGATCTGGCGCACCGGAGAAGCCGCCTACGACCCCAAGGTGAAGGCGGCACTCGGAATCAAGGAGGCCGACTTCATCATCGGGTTCCTCTACTTCGGGAGCATCACCGAAGGCCTGGCACCCGAGCCGCACGACCCGGACATCAGCGCCATCGCCTCCTCCTGGGAGGGATGATTAACACTATCGCCATAGGGGAAATCGACGGACACGCCGTCTAGACTTTCTGCCATGGACAACCCTTTGCTCGAACTGCGCGGACTGCACGTCGCGACGGAGGAGACCGAGATCCTCTCCGGGGTCGATCTCGTGGTCAACGCCGGTGAAATACACGCCATGATGGGTCCGAACGGCTCCGGCAAGACCACGCTGGCATCCACGCTGCTGGGCCATCCCGAATACAGGGTCACCGAGGGCTCAATCCTTTACAAGGGCGAGGACATCACCGAGTGGAGCACCGAAGCCAGGGGCAAGGCGGGAATCTTTCTGGCCTTCCAATACCCCGAGACCATCGGCGGCGTCTCCGTGGTGCAGTTCCTGCGCCAAGCGATGAGCGCCCGCAAGGGGGTCGACGTCTCCGCCTTGGAGGTGCGCTTCGCGATGCTCGAGTGGATGGACCGCCTGGGCATGGATCCTTCCTTCGCCGAGCGATACCTCAACGAGGGCTTTTCCGGCGGAGAAAAGAAGCGCAACGAGGTTCTGCAGCTCGCACTGCTGGAACCTGAGATAGCAATCTTGGATGAGACCGACTCGGGACTCGATATCGACGCCCTCCGGGTTGTATCACGGGGCATCAACGAGGTACGGAAAACCAACCCGGCTATGGCCGTCCTTCTGATCACCCACTATCAACGCATACTGGACGAAATTTCGCCTGACCACGTGCACGTGCTCATGGACGGACACATCGTGGAA
>JAJYPE010000188.1 GCA_021795585.1 Actinomycetes bacterium
GAGGTTCAGCGACCCGCTCGGCATAGGCCAGCTGACCGAGCGCCCCCGCCAGGCGCTGCTCATGAACTTTGGTCAGCTCGCGGCAGATCACCGCATGGGCCTCCTCGCCCAAGAGGTCCGCGAACGCCCTAATCACTTTGGCCACGTCGTGAGGAGAGACATAGCCGACCAAAGCGGCCCCTGCCTCGCCGGCGCCCCGCGAGGCGCGCTCCAGCTCCGAACGTACCGGGCGCAAGAAGCCGGCAAAGAGGTAGGGTCCGCCAACCACTCCGGATAGGGCGACGGCGGCAGACTCCGCAGTGGGCCCGGGGATCACCTCCACGTGCATGCCCCCCTCGGCGAGCAGGCGGACCACCGCGGTACCGGGGTCGGAGATGGCCGGCATGCCGGCGTCAGTGATTAATGCGATGGTCAGGCCCGAGGAGACCTTGGCGGCAATCTCCTCCGCCGAGCGGGAGCCGCGCTCCTCGCTATGGCGGCGCACCCCCTTGCCCCGGATTCCGAGGTGGCTGAGTAGCGCCCGCCCTTTGCGCGTGTCCTCGGCGTAGACCTCGTTTACCTCGGAGAGGATGCGCACCGCTCGGGCGGTGATGTCCTCAAGGTTGCCGATGGGGGTCCCGACCAGATAAAGGCAGCCGCGGCGTTCTTCAGCCACGGAGCTCCAACTTGTCACCGACATGGATGTCGAAATTCGCCGAAACGCGCACCGGTATCATCACGATCGTTCCCGCATGGAAGGAGAGCCCGCCGATCCGGTTCGGCGCCAGGCTGCGCAGCGAGGTTACGTTCATGTCCTTGTCGCAGACCACCACGAGCACTTTCCCATGCACCAGAAACGAATGCAGCAGGTGCCGTCCCTCGAGAACCGCGGACTGCTCGTGGGTAAGCACGGCCGCGCGGACCCACGGCCACGCCCGCGCCTTCGGCGTGAACACAACCGCGCTCGAAAGCACGTTGGCGTCCTTGAGCAGCCAGCTCACTTCGGTTCTCCTTGACGGGAGGCGTCCGGCGAGTCGTGCCCTACTTGCTTACGTTGAAGCGGATCTCCAGCACGTCGCCGTCTTTGACTTCATAATCCTTGCCTTCGAGGCGAATCTTACCAAGCGACTTGGCGGCATTCCAGGAGCCGATCTCCAATAACTCGTCCCAGTGGATCACCTCGGCTCGAATAAAGCCGCGTTGGAGGTCGGAGTGGATCACGCCGGCGCATTCGGGGGCTTTGGCGCCGGCCCGGAAGGTCCAGGCGCGAGACTCCTTGTCGCCGGTAGTGAAAAAGGTGCGCCTGCCCAGGATGTTGTAGGAGGCGTGGGCGACGCGTGGCAGGGCGCCGTCGCCAAGGCCAAGGCCCTCCAGCATCTCTGCGCGCTCCTCGGTTTCGAGAAACGCGAGCTCTGCCTCGAGCTTCACCGAGACCGCCAGCACCAGGCTCTGGGGACCCAGCGCCTCGGAGACCGCCGCCTCGAGCTCGGCGGCTTCGCCGAGCTGGTCCTCTCCGATATTCACCACCGCGAAGACCGGCTTGTCGGTGAGAAGGAATGCGCTGCGCAAATCCTCCAGGGTGTCGGCCGGGAGCCCGGCGCGATAGATCGGCGTTCCTTCCCCCAGCACCCGCGCGGCCTCCTCCAGAACCGCCACGCCGGCCGCCTGGGATTTATCCGCGCGAGCGCTCCGGCGCCGCCGTTCCAGCTGGGTCTCACACGTCGCCAGGTCCGCCATGACCAGCTCGAGCTCCAGTACCGAGAGCGCGGCCACCGGGTCATCCTCGCCGGGGACGCTTGGGTCAGCGAATGCTCTTACCACCAGGCAGAGGGCGTCCATCTCCCTGACGCCGGCCAGGAAACGGTTGCCCAGGCCCTCGCCGGTGGAGGAGCCGGCCACCAGGCCGGCGATGTCCGTCAACTCGAAGTGCGCAGCCACCACCTTTCGGCTCTGGGAGATGCGCGCCAAGGCGTCCAGACGGGTGTCGGGCACGATCGCAACCCCGGTCGTCGTCTCGGTGGTGGAGAAGGGGTGGGCTGCCACCGGCACGGCGCCGTTGGTCAGCGCGTTGAAAAGTGCCGACTTGCCCGAATTGGCCAGGCCCACCAAACCGATGCGTTCCAAATCCAGCGTTCCTTTGTTGAGTGGCCGCCCGGCCGCTGCCGGGCCCAATCAATAGTAGGGCCTGGCAGCCCGGGCATCATCTGCCCGGCTGCGTGACCATCAGCACCGCCGCCAGCACCAGCGCAAGGTCGGAGACAAGGCTGCGCTTGACCAGCGAGGCGGCAGCGGCCCGCGCCTTGGGAAGCCCCTCCCCGCCCGCGGCAAGCGCCTTGCGTATGCGGACCTCCAGCGGCCAGATGGCCATTGCCACGAAGACCGCAGCCAGGACATAATCGACGACGACGATGCGCAGCCATGGATAGCTGGCCATGCGCGCGCTGCGGTGGTTCAGCACCAGCAGCACTACTCCGAGCACTCCGGTAGCCCAGACCATATAGCGGGAGATGGTTCGCTTGGAGGAGAAGAAGCGCTCGGCCTCCTGGCCGGGCGCCTCCAGCCGGTTCGCGTAGTAACCCGAGAGCGCCACCGAGCCGAAACCGATCAATGCGGCGGTTGCGTGGGCGAGCAGCAGGACGACATAGGCGGGCTGGTTTACGGTCACGCGGCTCCCCTCAAGGCGCGAGGCGGCGGTAGGCCTCCGCCAGGGCCTTGGCGGCCAGCTCCACGTCGGAGAGCGAGTTCGAAACGGAGTAGGAGAAGCGCAGCGAACTCTTTGCGAGTGATGCTGGAACGCCCATGGCCAGCACCACATGGCTCGGCTCCAGCGCGCCCGAAGCACAGGCCGAGCCGGCGGCGGCGGCGATTCCGGCTTCATCGAGCAGGAAGAGAAGCTCTTCGGAAGTGGCCCCTGGCAGGAGCAGGTGCGTGATGGCCGGCGAGCGCTCTCCGCCCGCGCCGCTGACGATCGCAGCGGGAACCAGCTCCGCAACCAGCGCCTCGAAGCGCTGCTGTAGGGTGCGGAGATATGCGGCGGAGGCGTCCACGCCGGCCTGGGCATCCTCCAGCGCCACCGTCATGGCCGCGATCCCGGCCAGGTCCTGGGTGCCCGGACGCAGGTCGCGCTCCTGGCTACCGCCCTGCATTAGCGGCCGGAGCGCGCCTCTCTCCTTCGCAACCAGGATCCCGCACCCCTTTGGGCCGCCGAACTTGTGCGCGCTGAGAGAGAGAAGGTCCGCCTCGCGCCCAAGCGGGGCCAAGGGTTGCACAACCGCGGCCTGCACGGCGTCCGTGTGGAAGAGTGACCCCGGCGCATGCATGCGCACCATCCCGGCCAGCACCTCCACAGGGTAAGAGAGCCCGGTTTCGTTGTTGACGGCCATGACCGAGACCAGCGACAGCGCCGAGGAGCGGTCCTTCACGAAGGATCGGAGCCGGTCACGGTCGATCGAGCCGTCCCCCTCCACCGGGATCAGGTCGCCGCCTGCCGCCTTTACGGGAGCGATGACCGCCTTGTGCTCGACCGCGCTTGAAGCCACCAGGCCGGCATCGGCCCGGCCGGTTACGGCGATGTTGTCCGATTCGGTTGCGCCCGAGGTGAAGTAGACGGCAGCGGGCTCGCATCCGAGCAGGGCCGCGCAACGCTCCCGGCACTGGTCGAGCTTGGCCATCGCGGCACGGGCGGCGCGATGCGACCCCTGCGGGTTCGCCGGGTACGCCTCAGCAACTTGCGTATACTCCGCCATGGCGGCGGGTGTCATCGGGGTGGTGGCCGCCGAATCCAGGTAAATTGCCACTCCTCCAGCCTACCGGTGCCCCGAAATTGGGCAATGGCGCCAAGGCGGGCCGAGTCCGCCGGCCTTGGGTACAATTCGCCCATGAGCGCTCGCATCGAAGTGGCGGTGATAGTCAGGAGGCCCCGCAGCCGGGTCTTCGCACGCCTGGCCCGCCTGGAATCCCACACCGAGTGGATGGGTGACGCCGCATCGATCGCCTTCCTCTCCCCCCAGAGGCGTGGCGTGGGCGTGGAGATGCTCGTCGAGACGCGCATCGGCCCGCTCAGGAGCGCCGACCGGATGGAGATCACCGGGTGGCGCGAGGGCGAAATGATCGGCATCACGCACCGCGGAGAGGTAAAGGGCGAAGGCGTTATGGAGCTCTCCGACTACGGCGCAGGCTGGACGCTGCTGCGCTGGACTGAGAGGCTCAAACTTCCCGCCCGCTTTGGCGGGCCGCTCGGCGAAGCCATAGCCGCGCCTGTCCTAAAGCTCGTCTTCAAGGCCGACCTGGCCCGCTTTGCCAAGCTCGTCGAGTCGGAAGCCGACCTAGCCTCCGAACAGGGATAGCATTGGCTTCCACCTGCACCCTGCGCGCTTCATATCCAAAAAACCGCCGACAGAGGCACCTCGACGGGGAGTAGCTCCAA
>JAJYPE010000189.1 GCA_021795585.1 Actinomycetes bacterium
TCCAACCCCTTTTTCTGAGTGCTTGTGCTTCCACGTCTTCTCCTTGAGTAAGCATGGAGGAGGACCCCTTCGGTTGATTGATGTGTGACAACACCAATCCTGGAGGGGCCCGCCTCTATCTGGCGAGCCGGAGGGCACGCCGGAGCTCTCAAGGGGTGGGGAATTTCGGTGATCGACCCCGGGGAATTTCCCTGATTCTCGTCATGGCGAGCCGACCAAGGTGGTCGGCCCCGCGCCACAGCCCATCTTCCTCGAGCAGGGCAAGGTATTGGGCTGCGAACCCCTCAGACATCCCGGTGAACAATGGCAGCTCCTCGGGTGAGAACTTTGGCGCGAACAGGCGCACCCTCTCGAAGGAGCGGATGTAGCGGTCGACCGCCTCCTTGGAGTGCTAGGTGCGTGCGGCGATATCGGGGGTAGTCAACCCCTCAAAATGCACCCGGACCACCGCAGCCTCGTGGGTTGGATACGCACCCATGTCAAAGGCGGTTCAGACCTCGCGGCTTGACATGTTACGGACATGGGGTGGCTAGTAGGACTCAACTTCGATCTGGCGGTTCAGCTCGTCGACGTGGACGATCACCGGCGCATAGCCGGGCAGCTCATCGGGCTCGAAATCGGCAAAGGTGAGGATGATGATCTTGTCGCCTGGCTGGACCATCCTGGCGGCGGCCCCATGCAGGCAAACCTGCCCATTGTCGCCCAAGATGGCATAGGTCTCGAATCGCGCGCCGTTGTTGATGTCTAGCACGGCGACCTGCTCGTTCTCGAGTATGTCGGCCGCAGCCATGAGTTCCGCATCCAGGGTGATCGAACCGACATAGTTCAGGTTCGCGTCGGTCACCGTGGCTCGGTGAATCTTCGATTTCAGCATGCGGCGACGCATTATTAGGTCTCCCAAAAGAATCTCTGTTGCCTGATAGCGACGACCCCTGCGACTTGTCGACTGGGTTGCCCCTTGCGCCAGCGTAGTGGCGACGCGCTCGCTCGCAGAAATTGGGGCGGCCTCAAGTGGACAGCGGAGCGATGTCGGCCTTTCCTCCGTGAGAGTCCGGTCGGCCCCTTTCTCCGACCCCCGGACGGGCCACCAGCGGCTCCTTATTTAGCGCGCGGTTGATGTCAGCTCGCCCGTGTCGAAAATCGGTCCCAAGTAGATTCTGCGGTTTCGCCGGCGGCTTTTCGCAGTGGTCGGTGGGCGTTGGAAGTAATATAAAAGTCTGATAATCTTACAAGCTCATCAGATAACTACCTATCTGCAGACCGTCTTGGCTCGTCCGCTGTCAGCTAATAAGGGGAGGTTGGCGATCCTGTCTACTTCGATGAACAGGGAGTTCCGATTGGATCGGGCGCGCTTACTCCGGGTCGTCCGGCCCATCGCTGATTGAACACGTATGGCGATGTCGGCAATTTTCCATGTCCTCCGCGGCCGGCGTGTCACCGAGCCCGCCGGTCCTCGCGTGGAGCAACACGCAGGGCCCAGTGAGCTTGCCGGGTCTCTCCAGCTCCGCCACGTGGATGCGGGGTCGTGTAATGGATGCGAGGTGGAGATCGCCTCGGCGTTCGGGCCCGTCTACGATGCGGAGCGCTTCGGAGCGCGTTTGGTCGCATCGCCTCGCCACGCCGACGGGCTTCTCGTGACCGGGGTGGTCACCAGGAACATGGCCGTACCCTTACTCAAGACTCTCGAGGCCACTCCACGTCCGCGCGTGGTTTTCGCCGTGGGCGATTGCGCACTCAACTGCGGTGCGTTCAAAGGTGGGTACGGCGTAGTGGGGGCGGTGTCCGAAGTGGTGCCCGTCGACATCGAAGTCCCCGGTTGCCCACCCGATCCGATGGCCATAGTCGATGCCCTGCGATCGGTCACTCGCAGGTGACGACAGGGGAATTCATTGCCGCGGGTGCGCTCGCCGGCGTCGCTGCCGCGGCTCTGGGGGCGTCGTTGCCTCGGCACTTCCGGGCTGCCGGCGCGGCGGTGCTGATCTGGGTTGCCTGTGCGTTCGAGACGCTGGCTGCGATCGAGGTGCTGGCTACGGGGCACCCTGTCGCATTCCACTCGTCCGCCCTGCTTCCACTGACCGGAGTGGAGATCGTTTTGACTCCGCTCGGCGCACTCTTCGTGCTGCTAGTAGCACTGGTATCAGCGCCGGCTTCGCTTCATGCCGTGGGCTATGCGCGCCACGGCCTGGATACCCGGACGGCCGCGAGCGCCTTCCCGCTTTTCGTGACGTCCATGCTTCTCGTCCCCCAGGCGGGGAGCGTCGCCACCTTCATGGTTCTGTGGGAGCTTATGGCCCTTCTTTCCCTGCTCCTGGTCCTAGTCGACCAGGCCGGGAACGAGGCGGCCAGAAGCGCGGGGGCCTGGTATGCCGCGCTGACCCATGCCGGTGCTGCAACGATACTCGCGGCCTTCATCCTCTTGGCGGCCGGAAGTCACGGCCAGTCCTTTGCGGCCATCGCCCACCATGCTCCATTGCTCGGGCCGGTTTTCCGTGGGACGGCCTTCGTGGCGGCGCTGGTTGGATTCGGGTCCAAGGCCGGCGTCGTCCCATTCCACGTCTGGTTGCCCAAGGCTCACCCGGAGGCACCAGCACCGGTCTCGGCGCTCATGTCGGGGGCGATGGTGGCGCTCGGCGTCTACGGCATCATCTTGACGGGAGACATCCTTCTGGGAGGCGGGCCGGGATGGTGGTGGCTCCTGGTGCTGGTTCTTGGCGCCATCTCCGCCCTCTACGGATCCCTTCACGCGGCAAGCAGTACCGACCTGAAGCGACTCCTCGCTTACTCGACCACCGACAACATCGGCCTGGCACTTATGGCGCTGGGCATATCCGGCTACCTGGCAGCCACGCACCACAACCTGCTTGCAGCGTTTTCTATGGTGGCTGCCCTGGTGCTGCTCGTAAACCACGCCGCTTTCAAGGGTGCACTGTTTCTCTCCGCCGGCTCCGTGCAGCATGCGGCGGGTAGCCGTGACTTGGACCAACTTGGTGGCCTGCTGCGTCGCATGCCCCAGAGCGGAGCGATGTTCCTGATCGCTGCAGCCGCTATCTCCGCCTTGCCGCCTCTGAACGGATTCGTCGGGGAGTGGCTCCTCTTCCAAAGCCTGCTGCATGGCGCCTCCGGCGGCTCTACAGGTGGCGACGTGGCGGTCACGCTGGCCGTGTCAGCGATGGCGCTAACAGCCGGTCTCACAGTCGTGGCCTTTGTCAAGGCGGCGGGTATCGGCTTCCTGGGCCGGCCACGTTCGCAATCGGCTGGGCGCGCGGTCGAAGTGCCGTGGTCGATGCGTATTGGTGTCGGGCTCCTTGTGGCAGTGTGCGTGGTGCTCGGGATCCTGCCCGGCGTCATGCTTCCAGCCGTCGAGCGCGCGACCCGGAGTCTCCTTCACGGGCTGCCCGCAGCGCAGCTCTCCAGTGGCGTAGACCTCCGGCTTGCCGGTGTGCGGGTGGCACTTGCGCCACTTGAGGTGGCCGGTGGACTGGTGGTTGCTTCGTTGGCCGTCATGGGGTTGCGTCGTTCCGTTGCTCGCAGGTCGGCGCCGCGCTCGACGGAGGCGTGGGCCTGCGGGCGCGAATTGCAGACGGCGCGCATGCAGTACACGGCCGCATCGTTCGCCGAGCCCGTTCAGCGCGTCTTCGATGACATATTGCGGCCGGTTCATGATCTTGACCTGAGCCACCCTGCCGAATCGCGTTATTACATCGAATCGGCCACTTACCACGGCGTGGTCGGGGATGTCATCGAGCGCGGGCTGTACGTTCCGGTCATCCGGGCTTTTCGCAAGTGGGGGCAGATTGCCCGTGGGCTGCAGCCGGGAAGCGTTCACCGCTACCTGGGATATGGATTCGGGGCCCTGGTCATATTGCTGGTCGCATTGGCGGTGTTGGCATGAACGCGCACGTGCTGGAGGGCCAGGCTGCCGTTGCCGCGGTTCAGGTGACCGCTCTCGCCCTTGGCGCCCCCGTGCTTGTGGGGATGATGCGCAAGGTGCGGGCCCGCCTCGAGGGGCGTGTCGGCCAACCGGTGCTTCAGCCGCTTCGCGACTTACGCAAGCTGTTTCGCAAGGAGCGAATGCGCCCGGACCAGTCGAGCTGGATCTTCCCGCTCGCGCCAGTCCTGCTCATGGCCACCGTGGCGGTCTCGGGCGCCATGGTGCCTCTGGTCACGACCAAGCCGGCGCTGGCGGGCAGCTCTGATCTCTTCACGCTGGTCTACTTGCTCCTCATCGGTTCGACAGTGCTTGCCCTGGCCGGTTTGGACTCGGCCACCGCATTCGGCGGAATGGGCGCGAGCCGCGCCGTGACGATAGGCGCATTGGCGGAGCCGGCGTTGTTG
>JAJYPE010000020.1 GCA_021795585.1 Actinomycetes bacterium
ACGGAAAAGGCACGTATTCGGCGCGCCAGCTCGGCCCAAGACGAGAAGTCGCCGATCCGACCGCGATGGGGGCCATTGCTTTCAAGGTGGCTTTCCCCCGCTCTCCCTACATCGAAGGTGCGTCGGACAGGGTGGAACACGCCCGACGCTTCACGACTTTCCTCGATTCGCTTGCGCGATCCGACCGTCAGGCGCCCGTGGCGTTGCTGAGCGCCTCGAGGCGCGCGGGAGGGCTGTCCTCGGATCGGCGTGGGGCAGCCGAAGCCCAGGAGGCGTCTTACAACGACGAACTCGACGAACTCGAGAGAGAAATGATGGCCGGCGACTGCGGGCCCGAGAGCTTCATCGTCCTGCTTCCAGCCAGCCGCGGAGCGGCAAAAGCCGCCATTGCAGATGCGCGCCGAGCCGCACCCGAACTCTTTTTGCACCGCCTGCGCTCGGGTGATGCGGAGGTATTGGCCAGTCTCCCCCGCGACGGGCGGATCCGCGAGCGCTTCTCGGGCCTGAGCGCCGCGGGCGAGAAGCTTGTGGTTTACAGTGTCGCCCGCTGGCCCCATGCGGCATCTCCCGGGGTTTTCGCGCGTCTGCTCCTTTCCCCTTCGACGAGATTCCTCGTTGCGACGCTTCTCGAGCCAGTGGCCCCGGAGCGTCTGGCGCGAAGCGTGCGCAACCAACGGACCAGGCTCGAAGCCGATGCCCGCCTGGGGGCCGAGATGGGGTACATGCGAGGCGCGGAGCGGCGGCTGCTGGGACGGGCTCTAAAGGAGGCCGAACTCGAGGTAATGGCGGGACGCTCGGCGGTGCTGATCTCCGCGCTGGTGCTGTCGTGGCAGAGGCCGGGCGAGCGAGACCGGCTGCCGGCCGCCTTCGAAATGAACGGCATTTATCTTCGCCGGGAGTTTGGCCGTCAGGCGGCGGCGCTGAAGGAAGTGCTGGAGCTGGTGGGAGGATGACGGCACCGCTGGTCACGCCACGACGAGTCCTCGAGGCAACCTCAACCGCCGCCACCCTGATGGCCGGTTATGGCGAGGAGGACCACTCCCGGCTCAGGCCGCTGCTCGGATCTTCGCGCTTCGGTGGAGCCTTTGGTTACAACCCCTTCGCCCTCTATCGGGCCGGAGCGGTCTCGAGCCCCAACGCACTGGTGCTCGGCAAGATAGGGAATGGTAAATCTGCGCTGGTCAAGTCGTACCTTGCTCGGATGCTTGCCTACGGCTTCCCCGCCTTGGTGATCGATCCCAAGGGCGAGTACCGTCCACTTGCGGAGCGCTTCGGAGGAGGGGCGCTTTCGCTCCTGCGAGGCGGGGAGGGGGTTAACCCCTTCGTGCCGGCTTCCGTGTGCGACGCTTCCACCGCCCTCGAGTTCAACTGCGAGATGGCGGAGCGTGCGATCCAGGCCCTGGCGGGCCGTGCCGCCACCTCCCTCGAAGGTGCGTCGGTGCGAAGCGTGCTCTCCCGCCTGGGGGATGACGCGGCCTTTCTGCCGCTGCGCCGAGGCCTTGTGGACCTGGATGAGAACGGAGGCCCACCCGGCTGGCTGGGCCAGTACGTCCGCGGGAGCCTCGCGGAAGCGGTGGCGTCGCTGGACCGGTTACTCGACTCCGGCCTGGTTTCAGCCGGCCGCGGGGCGGGGTCGCTGGCGTCGAGGCTGGGCAAGGGCATAGTGGCTGTCGACCTTTCGGCGGCCTTTGGCAGCACCCTTTACAGCCTGGCGGCAACCATGGTCCTGGCATCGGTCCGCGCGCTTCAGCTGCAACCCGGCTCGCCGAGGCTGGTCGTGGCAGTCGACGAGATTTGGGCACTCGCGGAGGATCCGGAGACGGCGCGCTGGCTTCGGAGCTATTGGAAGTTGTCGCGGGCTCTTGGCATTTCCAATCTCGGAGTCACTCACCGCCTTTCCGACCTGCGCCGAGTGACGGGCCCAAACTCTGCGGCACTTCTTCAGGACTCCGAAACCGTGGTCGCCTTTGCCATGGAGTTTTCCGACGCGGCGGAGTTCTGCCTCGAGCGCGGATTGCCGCCGGAACTCGCCAAGACGATCTCACGGCTGTCCAAGGGCAGCGCGCTCTGGCAGTTCGGCAAGAGCCTCTGCATCGTCGACCACCGGCTTACGCCTACCGAGCGCCGGCTTTGTGACACCGATGCCCGCTTGCGCGGAGAGTACGAGGCACGCACCCAACGTGGAGATGGAGGAGTAGGCAGTTGAGTCTGGGGGCTGATTTGGCCGCGTTCGCAGGTGCGGCCGCACTCGGTTACGTGGCTCTGGAGGGCGGTGCGCGCAGGGGCGCGGAAGCGCCGCACGGCGGGCGGCGCCGACGGAAGAGGTCCGCCCTGGCTCACGGGGGCTTCGCCGGGCCGGGCTACGGGCTGGAGTTCCGGCGCGCTCCGGCCGGAGTGGAGCTTGGCAGGGCCTCGCGTTTTCCGGTTCGCCTTTATCCAAGGGACTCAGTGGTAGTGTTCGGGCCGACCCAGTCCTTCAAAACGAGCGCGCTCGTGGCTCCTGCCATTCGCGCCTTTCCGGGTGCGGTGGTAGCGACCAGTGTCAAAGAAGACATTCTTCCGGCAGCACGCTCGGGAAGGCTGCCGGAGTCGGTGTTGGTCTTCGATCCTTACGGCGTCGGCGAAAGCGGCAATTGTCATTGGAATCCGCTGCTGCCGGGCATGAGTGACGCCGAAGCCCGACACCTGGCAGCCGTCATCTGCCAACGGCCTGCCTCCGGGCTGGAGGACTCCGAGTTTTGGACGGCGCTGGCAGCCAAGTTGCTTCACCCGCTTCTTTGGGCGGCCGCCGCTCTCGGTGCCTATCTCGGCACGGTTCGCGAATGGGTGGAGGCGCGGGATTTTCGGACGCCTTCCGAGGCACTGCTGGCCGGCAGCAACGAGGATGCCATGTCCGCGCTCGCCTCCTCGTTGGACCGGGAGGAGCGCCAGCTTTCCAGCGTTCTGACCACCTTGGAGCGTCTCATGGAGCCCTTCGTGGCCGGGACCGCGCCTGGTGGCAACCTCAATGCACGCCAGTTTTCGGGCGACGCGGGGACCGCGCTTTGCCTGCTGGCACCCCCCAACCGACAGGCCGAGGCGGGGCCGCTCTTTGGAGCGGTGCTGCGCCTCCTCCTCGACGACGCCTTCGCGTCACCGCCCCGGCGCGGAATGCTGCTGGCCCTCGACGAGGCGGCCAACTGTGCGCCGATCCCGAATCTGGACGAGATAATCTCGGTCATCGCTGCCTACGGAGTCCAGGCGATAACCGTTTTTCACGACTACGCCCAAGCGCGCGCCCGCTACGGGGAGCGGGCTTCGACGCTGGTCAACAACCATCGGGCCAAGCTTTTCCTGAGCGGCATCTCCGACCCGGAAACCCTCGCGCTTGCGGAGACCTTGTGCGGCTCGACGGGCGGCTTAGGAGGGGACGAGGCCTTGATGCCTCGTGGTGGCCTCCGCTCCCTGGCTCCTGGCCGGGGACTGCTGATATATGGTCACCGGCGCCCGGTTTTGGTGCGCCTGAACCGGCGGCAAGACGCGCCCGGGCGGTTCAGTCTTCGGGCCTTGCTGCCGATACCTAGAAGGTGATGTTTGCCGAACTGATCGAGGTCCTCGACGCCGAAAAGGCCATCTTGGAAGAGCTTGTGAACGGAGTCGACGCCGAGATCCGCTTTCTCACCAGAGAGCGCTTCGACCTTCTAGCCCAGGCCAACCGTGAGCTGCAGCGCATCTCGCGCAGGCTGAAGGATGCCGAGCTTTACCGCGCACTCGCCGCGGGTGAGCTCGAAACCTACCTGGGGCTCGAGCCGATGGCCGCCCTGGCGGCGATCGCCGAAGAGGCCCCTGAGCCATGGGCGCAAATGCTCTGTGCCCGCCGAGAGGAGCTCGTGCGCCTTACCGGGCGCCTGGAGCGCGCGTCTGCGCTGCTTGCAAGGCGCATTTCGGACAAGATCGGTGAACTCGAAGAACCCATCAAGAGCGCGGAAGTACCGCTATCCGCAGACGGACATGCGACTACGGAGGCAGAATGATCCAAGAGCACGACGACGTCACCGAGCCGGAGGCCCATGCGGCCGATGCCGCGGTCGGCATGCCGGCTCCAATTTCTCGTGAGCGAAAGGCGGCGCTTCTACACTGCGGAGTGGCGATGCTTATCTGCTCGGGTTTGCCTCAGCCATCTCTCGCCGAATTTCTTCGCTGAGGCAAAAATCCCTGTATCCGGGGCGGCCTAACCCGTAGCTTCGTCACCTAAGGAACCGAAGCCGAGGGCATGCGCGGTCATCACACCATTGCGGTAGGGGTGCCGTCGGCAAGCGCCGCCCCCGGTCGGGGCTGCCAGATCCAGCTGGCCTGGCTTACCCACGGAGTCGCCGCCGACCGCGCCGGTCGTCTTGACTCTGCCTATCGAAGGGCCGGCCCGATGGCGTGGGTCGGACCCGCGGCGCTCTCAAGCGTTACAACAGCCAATTCTGGGTCGCCGATACCCTGCTGCACTTCGGCTCCACCGCCCTCCACCCCGCCTGTGACCGATTACGGCTTCCGCCTGACGCCGGACACATGGTCCATCCCGCCATGGCACAGTCGCGCGGGAGAGGTGACACCGCAGTTAGCCGTATTCCCGGACCTCCTCCTCCGGCATGTCGCCGAGCAAGGCGAGCTCGCACAGGTGGCGATCAAGGGTGGCATCTCGCCGAGCAAGGTCTGGGCCGGCACGGCCTGGCGATTCTTCACCGAACTCGGCTCCACCGCCGCCCGGGACGTCGGCATTGCCTTCTGCTCGGCGAATCGGCCGGTGGGTCGCGGGCTTGTCTCCCATTCCTGTCACGGGGTCCTGACCTTCAGGCCCGTGGCCGCACCTTCGCCTGGAGGGCGACGAACCCGGCGCCGGACACCACTCCATTTTGTGCTTCCTCTTCCACCGGGTCGTCGCTCGGGGCCTGCGTGAGGGTGGAATTGGCGCCGGTGACTATGAAGCCGGCATCGGTTAGCAGCCGATGGTGTTCGGCGACGGTCAGTAACCGGGCGCCTTGGTAGAAGGGATGACCGGCACGTCCTTGCGCCTCATAGCGGCGGCCCCAGGCACTGTCGAGCGGGACGATGCCGGTGACGAGGCGGCCCGAGGGGGCGAGCACCCGCCGCGCTTCGCCGAGTAGCGCGGCCGGGTCGCCAGCGAAGCAGAGCGTGACGACCAAGACCACGCCGGCGAAGGTGCCGTCACCGAAGGGCAGTTGCTCGCCCGCGCCCTGGACGACGTCGACGCCGCGCGCGGCGGCGAGTCGGAGCGGCACGGCTGCGGAATCGAGGCCGACCTCGAGGCCGAGCGCGGCGGCAAAGCGTCCCGAGCCAACCCCTACCTCAAGGCGGGGACCGGGGCCGCCGGGCACCAGCGGGCGCAGGCAGGCGAGCTCGAGGGCGAAGAGTAGCCGCCCAGGCGCGGCGTCGTACCAGGCGTCGTAGCGGGCGGCGAACTCCTCGAACGCGTTGAGCCCTGGTCGCTGCTCTCCCATCAGGCCCGCCTCCCCAGTGACAATCGGCGCCGAGGTCAGAATGCTCGCTCGTCACCTCCGCGAGGGCCCGGACCTCGAAGCGGCCCGCGCCGACGCGGCAGCGGCACCGGGCCCTACGTTCGACCTTCGCAGGAATCCAAGTGTAGGTGTCTTACTTGGTGGGAGGGAGCGTGCTTAAAGGACGGCTTGCGCCGAGCACGATGCTCTGCTATCCATAGATCTATGGAATATGAGACCTCAGCCGACGGAAGAGCGGACCTCTACGAGCAGCTCGCCCGGATCGGAAAGGTCGTCGTGCACCCCAAGCGCATCGAGCTCCTCGACCTGCTCTGCCAGGCCGAGCGCAGCGTAGAGGCTCTGGGCGCAGCGACTGGCCTCAAGTTCACGACGGTCTCTGCGCACCTGCAGGTGATGCGCCAGGCCCGCCTCGTCGAGACCCGCCGGGAGGGGACTCGCGTCTACTACCGTGCCGCAGGCGAGGAGGTATGCCGTTTTGTCGCCACGCTCGGGGACCTGGGCCGGGCGCGGCTGGCGGAGGTCGACCAGATCCTTCGCGCGATAGGCGCCGGCAGCGAGAGCACCGAGCGAGTGACCCGCGCCGAGCTGCTCAAGCGCGCGCGCTCTGGCGACGTCGTCGTCCTCGACGTACGCCCGGCCGAGGAGTACGCTGCCGGGCACATCCCCGGGGCGATCTCGCTGCCCCTGGAGCACCTGGAGGCCCGCCTGGGCGAGTTCGACCCCGGCCTAGAGGTCGTCGCCTACTGCCGCGGTCCGCTATGCCTGCTCGCCCCCGAGGCGGTGGCGACGCTGCGCGCGCGGGGCATGCAGGCGCGCTGCTTGGAGGACGGCTTCCCTGAGTGGCGCCAGGCCGGCCTACGCGTCGCCACCGGCGCCGACACGCCCGGCGGGGCGCGGGAGGAAGGGCATGAGACGAGACTGGGCCTGGCCCGATGACCGGCGGCGATGCCGGCGAAATCGTCTACCTCGACCACAACGCCACTACGCCGGTCGCGCCCGAGGTGCTCGAGGCCATGCTGCCCTACCTGCGCACCGCCTACGGGAACCCCTCGAGCGACCACCCGATCGGTCGGCACGCCCGTGCCGCCGTCGAAGGGGCCCGGGAGCAGGTCGCCGCGCTCCTCGGCGCCTCGCCCGACGAGATCATCTTCACCTCGGGCGGCACTGAGTCGAGCAACCTCGCCATCTTCGGCACTGCCGCAACGGCGCCACCGGGACGGCGCCGGATCATCACCTCCAGCGTCGAGCACCCGGCAACGGTCTCACCCTGCGAGCGCCTCGAGGCCAACGGGTGGGCCGTGACGCGCGTGCCGGTCACCCGAGCCGGCCTCTTGGAGCTGACATCCGCCACCGCCGCGCTCACCCAAGACGTGGCCCTTTGCACGATGCTGCTCGCTCAGAACGAGACCGGGGCGCTACTTCCCCTCGACGATCTCGCGCGGGAGGCACACGAGGCGGGAGCAATCGTCCACGCCGACGGTGCCCAGGCGATCGGCAAGATCCCTGTCTCGGTCGAAGATCTCGGAGTCGACCTGCTGTCGGTGGCCGGCCACAAGTGCTACGCACCGAAGGGCATCGGGGCACTCTACGTGCGCCGGGGCGCACCGCTGGCGCCCTTCCTCGTCGGCGCCGGCCAGGAGCGCGGGCTGCGGCCTGGCACCGAGAATGTGGCGGGCATCGTCGGTCTCGGTGCGGCATGCGAACTCGCGCGCTCCCGCCTCGCCCGCGACTCGGCGCGGATTGGCGTTCATCGCCACGAGCTCCTCACCGCCCTCCTCGCCGCCGTTCCCGGGCTCGTCTGCCACACCCCCCTCGACGCCAGCTTGCCGAACACGCTGTTTGTCTCCTTCCCCGGGGTGCGAGGCACGGACCTCCTCGCACGGGCGCCTGGTGTCGCCGCCTCGACCGGCTCGGCGTGCCACTCCGGCGAAGAGACGCCGTCTGCGACGCTTATCGCCATGGGGGTCGCCCCTGAGGTCGCCCTTTCTGCGGTGCGGCTCTCGCTAGGGCGCGACACGACCGGCGATGAGATCGCCCTCGCCGCCGACCTCCTCGCCGCCGCCTACCACCAGGCACGCGAGGAACGCTCCGCGTCCGAGAAGTCCAAGAGAGGGGAAGAATCCCGATGAAGGTCCTCGTCGTGCTGAACGACCCGCCCTATGGTACCGAGCGCTCCTATAACGGCCTTCGCCTCGCCGGATCCGTTTCCCGGCGCGACGGCGTCGAGGTGCGCGTTTTCCTCTTTGGCGACGCGGTGGGCTGTGCCCTCGCGAACCAGAAGGTGCCGGACGGCTACTACCACCTCGACCGCATGGTCAGCGCAGTGCTCCGCCACGGCGGCGAGATAGGCTGCTGCGGCACTTGTATGGACGCCCGGGGTTTCGTAGACGAGATGCTCGTCGACGGTGCCCGCCGCTCTACCTTGGAGCAGGCCACGGACTGGACGATCTGGGCCGACAAGGTGGTGACGTTTTGAGCGCCCGGGTTCGGATAGTCATTATTGGCGGCTCCTTCGGTGGCCTGACCACCGCCTACGAGTTGCGTCGGCACCTCGGTCGCGAGCGAGCCGAGGTCACCCTTCTCGCCAAGGACGAGCACTTCAGGTTCGTCCCGTCCTTTCCCTGGGTGGCGATGGGGCGGCGCAACCTGGAGCAGATCTCTTTTCCCCTCGCCCAACCCCTGGCGAAGAAGCACGTCGCCTTCGCCCAGGAGACTGTCATCAACATCGACACGGACGCCAAGGTTGTCTCCACCACACACGCCGAGCACCCCTACGACTTCCTCGTCGTTGCTACCGGGCACCGCAGCGCCAACGAGGCCGTCCCGGGTCTTGGCCCCTTCGACGGGCCGGGCCACTCGCCCATGTCGGCAAAGGAGACCGAAGAGCTCGCCCAAGCGATCCGGGGCCTGCTCGCAGACCCGGGCCCGGTCGTTGTCGGCGCCGCCCCTGGAGCCAGCTGCATCGGCCCGGTCTACGAGCTGGCCTTCGAGCTCGACCACCTGCTCCGGCAACGGAAGCTCCGCCACCAGGTCCCGATCGCCGTGCTTACCCCGGAGCCATTCCTCGGCCACATGGGCATGGGCGGCGCCGGCACGATCCGCCAGCTCCTCGAAGGAGCTCTAGAGGAGCGCGACATTACCTATCGCACCTCGGTTGCTATCACGCGGATCACCACCGAGGCCGTAGAGGCAGAGGGGCTTGTTCCGACGCCGTCTCTCTGCTCGATCGTCATCCCGCCCCTCGCGGGAGTCGAGGCTGTCGCCGCGAGTCCGGGACTGTCCAACCCCAAGGGCTTCGTCCCAGTCGACGACCACTACCGCCACAAGACCGCAGACGGTGTCTACGCCGTCGGGGTCGCCGTTGCCCTCCCACCGGCTGGCGAGACCCCCGTGCCGGTCAACTTCCCGAAGACCGGCCACATGACCGAGCAGATGGCGGAAATCGCCGTCAGGGACCTCGCGGCGCGCATCGATGGGCGAGAGGGCACAACCGCCGAACTCTCAGCGCGCTGCGTGCTCGACATGGGCGACCGGGGCGCCTATATGGCTGTCGACCCGGTCCGCCCGCCTCGAAACCGGATCCCGACTGTCTCCGAGGGACGCCGGTGGCTCTACACCAAGCAGGCCTTCGAGCGTGCCTACCTTGCCACCGCCCGCCGCGGACGTCGGATGCCCACGACGCTTGGGTGGTGAATACGCTTTAGCGTGCGGTCATCGGTGCGCCCAAGGTCGCAGAGCCGCTGGTCGTCTGTGCATACCCCGACGACTACTTCGGCCGCGGCGCCGGGTTCGGGCCCTGGCGGTGCAAGGGAGTCGGCTCCGCCGATCCTCGCGTGATCCGGTTTCGCCTCGAGGCGGTCGGCCAATATCGAACCGAGGCGGGAATCCGCGCTGTTAATAGTCACTCACGGGTAAGCACATTCATGGCCTTTGGTCGGGAAACCCCACCCTGTCTGACAAGCGCCAGCAGGGGCTTGTCGGCGGCGTAGGCACTTGTGGCACGGTCCATGGCAGGGGCCTCCAGCGCACGGCGCGGGTGCTCGGGAATCTCCGCCGGGTCCCAAGCGAGTCCTACGGCAATGAGGACGGGCGTGGCCGTCTTGCCGGCGCCGCCCCTGAGCTTGACGACTGCGACGTGCAAAACTGTTTCCCACATGGCCGTCTTGCCGGCGACGCACGGCGCGGCCTCGCCGACCCGATTCTTGCCTGCGCAATGACATGCGCATTTCGGTGTTCCTAGGTTCATTGGTCACTGCAGCCGCGACCCCCGATGGGCGGATTCGCTCATGCGGGTGTCAGCCTCGGCGCTTGCGAGCTAGCGCTCCAGGTTGGTGAAGGCCGCCGCGGTGGAGAGTGCCTTTCGGGCCCTCAATACCGACCTTGATAGTCGCCCAATGCGGCACAGGAGTGAGTGACGGGTGCGAGTAAAAGCATTCCTGCGGGTGCTCTCCTGTCACGTCGCACTGCACATGGAGCGTTTTCTGGCCCGATGTTCTTGTGCGACCACGGCAAGGAGAGCACCCGGGCTGCCGGTTCGGGCCCGGTCTCCCGGCCAAGCGCTGGGCGTCCGCGCCCGAAAAGACTGGGAGGAAAGGGGCCGCCGAAGCTCTTTTGGTTCACCGCTTTGCGGCCCTGCCCTCCGACTTGGCGACCATGGCTGCCGAGCGGATCACACCGAGGGACTCGGTGCCGGAATGCCCCACCATCATCGCCACACAGACGACTGTCCAGTGCTGTGTCCTCGAACTCTCGGCGTCTCGCGACGACTCGGTTGCACTTTTTCGGTAGACCGGAGGGCAGACGCGCGTCATTGATGGTCAAGGGCCGCACCGCCAAACCAGCGGAGGGACCTTCGGCCTATGCTTCGCTTTCCGCCGGTAACCGCCTGCTTCGTAAGGCGCCGGAAGCGGCTTCCCTCCAGCTGACACGAGAGCCGGTCCTGAGGATGGAGGCCCGATAGATGCGGGCCGCCGCGAGGGCCAGGAAGTAGGTGGCCGCCAGGGAGAGGAGCGCCGAGATCGCCGCCTCCGTGGCGGAGACCCGTCCTATCGCATACATGGCCGGGATCAGGAATGGGGAGAGCCCTGGCACCAGGGCCAAGCCCTTTAGCAGAGTGTCAGGGAACGTGCCGCCCAGGCCGAAAAGAGCGACGATGTAGCCGGCCAGCATGGGTAGCGTCACCGGGAAGCTTGCCGCCTGTGCGTCTTCGGTCCGAGAGACCATTGATCCGACTGCCGCAAAGAGGGTGCAGTAGAAGGCGTAGCCGAGTATGAACCACAACGGAGCGAGCCAAAGCAGCCCGCCGGAGAGGATTGCCGAGGGGCTCGATCCGATGGCGAGCAGCCCGGCGGTCATCGCGACCACCAGCGCCGCGGCGTGTATTAGCGCCACCGCCCCAATTCCGGTGATCTTGCCGACCAGGAGCTGCCTGGGTGTGACGGTGGACAGCAGCACCTCGACCACGCGGCTCGATTTCTCCTCCACGACGCCGAGCATCACCCAGGCGCCGTACTGGCTGAGGAGTATGTACATGAGAACAGCTGCGATTGCCGCCGCCTTGGTGTTCCGGGACGACGCCTTGCCCGTGGGCGTCAGGCCGACCACCGGCGGCGCCTTTGGGTGCGTGATCAGCTCCAACTGGCTTGCACTTAACCCGGCTGCCTCGAGTGAGCGCGCCGCGCCGAGCTGCTGAGCGGCCCGCTGTGCGAAGAGCGTCGCCTGGTCTTGTGCAGCCACCCGCTTTACGAAGAAGCCCTTGGCGGGATCGTAGGCAAAGATTGCGGCGCCGGAAAGGACCGCTGCCTTGGCCGCGGCCAGCCCTGCAAAGTTGCGAAACTCGACTCGCAAGCCGAGAGTTTCGGCGGCGGTCGCAATCGCGCCGCGTTGAAGCTCTGTGGGCGCCTTGGCGGTTGCGACGACCTTCACCGTGGATCTTGACGCCAGGGCGTGCGGAAGTATCACATATGCGAGCGCTGCGAGCATGGTGATCGCCGTTGCCAGGCGGAATCCGCGTGAGGCGGTGCGCTGCCGGATCTCGCGGAGGGCGATCAGGCCGATCCTGTCCATCAATCGCCCGCCCCGGTCGCTTGCGTGGACTCGACGGCCTCCCTGAAGACCTCCACCAGGCTGCGGCGCACATGATCGTAGCGAAGTACGGTCCCGGCCGCCATCGCCGCCTCAAGCGCCCTGCGCGCAGCTCCGTCGTCTTGGACCTCGATCCGCTGGCCGTTCGAATCGCTTCCTCGCCGCGAGACGCCCTCCAGGCCCTCCAGAAACGAACCCTCGGGGTCCTCCCTCACCCGCACGACCAGTCGGGTTTGGCTCTCCGTGAGGGCCTCCACTGCGCCGGCGAGGACGATTCTGCCCTGGTTGGCAATGGCGACGCTCTTGCAGAAGCCCTCCACCAGTTCCAGCTGGTGAGAGGAGAAAAGGACGGTCGCTCCCTCCTGCGCGTAATCTTCGAGCATTCCCTTGACGATTTCGATGGAAAGCGGGTCGAGGCTGGAGAAGGGTTCATCAAGGATCAGCACCTCAGGCTGATGGATGAGTGCCGCCGCCACCTGTGTCCGCTGGCTGTTGCCTAGCGAGAGCGACTCGATCTTCGCGCCCGGGCCGCCGCTGATCTGCAGCTTTTCGACGAGCTCCAAGGCCCTTTCTTTAGCCGCTCGGGCTGGGACCTCGTGGAGCCTGGCCAAATAGGTCAGGTGATCCAAAACCGTCATCTTCGGGTAGAGCCCACGCTCCTCTGGCATGTAGCCAAAGCGTTGAAGCTGCTCCCGGCCGATTTGGGCGCCCCGGTACAGGACTTGGCCCGAATCCAGTTCGATCAGGCCAAAGATCGATCGCATCGCCGTCGTCTTCCCGGCCCCATTGGGGCCGAGGAAACCGAAGACTTCGCCCGAGGGAACGGAGAAGGTCATTTCGTCGAGCGCGTTCGTCCCGGCGTAGGACTTCGACAACTTTCGGAACTCGAGCACGGATCCGCATCTACTCCTCCAGCGAGGAGAGCTCCGCTTCGACTTCCGAAAGCTCCGCTTCGAGCCTTTCCAGCAGCTCGTCCTGGGAGGGTGGGAGCCCGGGTCGAGAATCGGTCTGGGCGCCCTCCCCGGGCGCGGGATGCCGTTCGGCTGGCATGCTCAGCCCCCCGATACCGGAGGCAGTATGGCGATCTCGCTTTCGTCCGTGACCTGATCCGAACCGGTACACGGCTCGCCGTCGAGCCAGATGCGGCAATGGGGCATCAGTGCCGTGAACGCCTCGCCGGCTTGGGCGGCAATTGCCGAAACCGCTTCGTCGACGGTTGAGGCTTCCACCCGTACCTCGCCGTGTCCGGCGATCTCCCTCAGTTGTGCGAACAGCTTTACTACGGCCATCGAGACCAAACTAGCCAGGTCGGCGAGGGTCGGCCGACGCCTTCACCCCTCAGGGTTGTCGGGGGTGCGATTGGGCGTGGTCGCGAAACGCACCTCGGCGTTCTTCCATCGCCGCTTTCCCGACCATGGGGCCGGGACCGCGTCCACCCTGAAGCAGAGGTCGTGGATCACGTACTCGTAGTTGACGCGCCAACCCTGGAAATGCCTGAAGGCGTCAGGCCCGTCACGCTCTATCGGGAAACCCGCCAAGCGCAGCTTCTCGACCGCTTCGTCGAACTCCGCCTGGCTGACGGCGATCGGCTGAGTCGGGAGCGGGTCCGGGTCGAAGGGAATGCGCAGCGACTGGGCGACATCGCGCAGGGCCTGGAAGCCTGCCTGGACGCAAAGGCGGGCTTGCATCGGGGCATTCTGGGGGGCCAGCGCCAGATGCATGGATGCGGCGTCCAGCACGGCCAGGAGCGAGACGATCCAGGAGTTGTTGTTTCCCGGCGATCGGAATCTGAGGAGCAGCGGATAGCTGGAGTGGGTCTCGGCGACCCTGGCCGACCACTGTTCCCAGCTGTGGTAGATGTTGGCAAGATCAGCGACGTAGTCGCCCATGGCCGCTCGGCGGAGGATCTCGGGTCCCCAGGCGGGCTGCCCTGCTTCGGACTTCAGCAGAGTTACCTCGGTCTCGCGCTGGTTGTAGGCGGCGTACAGAGTTGGAAGGTATGCGATTTGCAGGGCGACAACGATCATGCCGGTAAAGGCGGTAATCACGTCCACTGTCGTCGCATACGCCCCGGGGCCATGGATGATTCCGAGGGTGACCAGGGATGAGCCCGCCTCCTCGAGCGCGGCAGGAAGGCCTGCCGCGACGGGGTAGATCAGCAGCGTGGCGCCGATTAGGAAGGACATGGCCCAGACGCCGAGAATGACGAACAGGACCGCGGCCGGTTGGGCCGCCAGGATCGAATTGCGCCTCTCGTAGGTCTCGAATGGCGCCGTCGCAACTTTGAAGACGCCCGCGACAAGCTGGTCCGTCACCTTTGTCATGCGCGTTATGGTGCCGCCCGGCACCACGAGGGACCGCAGCACGCTGGAGATCGTCACTCCGAAGAGCACTATGCCAAGAATCGCGGCGGCAATCTTCACCTGCGGTTCCTCTCGTATCGGCTGCATAAAACGTTAACAGGAGCGGAGGCTTCTCGCCTGCTCTCGGGCCGAGCTTCCCGCTGTGCTTTGCATGGGCTGCCATGTGACGCCGGCCTGCTCCTATTTGAGCGGATCCTCCACGGCCAATTAGCCTGGTTTGGGCTATTTTCTTGGAGGATCATTGCGCAACAGAGTGGAAGCGGAGGCGGCTACGGGCATCAGACGCAGCCAGGCCATTGTCTTCGCCGCCACTGCCGGCTTCACCGTGGCTAGCACCTACTACTTCCAGCCGCTCTTTCCGGTGGTCGGAGCTTCGCTGCACATTCCCGCCTCGAGCGCTTCGTGGATTTCCACGGTTCTCCAGCTGGGCTACGCCCTTGGACTCTTCCTGCTGGTTCCCCTCGGAGACTACTTCGACCGCCGGCGCCTGGTGCCGCTACTGATGCTGCTCTCCGCCGTGGGTCTGGTGGGCATATCGGTCTCGGGTTCCCTGGGTGAGCTCTTGGCCTGGTGCGCGGTGGTGGGGGTGACCTCGGCGGTAGCTCAGGTGGTGGTGGGAATGGTGGCCACCATCGCGTCGCCCCCCCAGCGCGGTGCGGCGATAGGAAACGTGATGACCGGGCTACTTCTGGGAATCCTGCTGGCCCGAACCGTGGCGGGCCTGGTCGCCCAATACGCCAACTGGCGGCTGGTGTTTGTCGGCTCGGCAGTGGCGGTGGCCTCGCTGGCATGGTTCTCCGCGACCTCGATTCCGGCGATTCCCAAGGGACACCATGGGACATACCGGCAGCTCCTCGCCTCACTCTGGCATACCTTCCTCGAGGAGCCCGTGGTTCGCAGGGCGGCGCTGCTCGGAGCCTTGAACTTCGCCTGCTTTTCCATATTCTGGAACACGTCGTCGCTGCACCTCTCGGCCCCGCCACTGGGCCTGGGCGCCGCCAGCATCGGCCTCTTCGGGTTGGTTGGGGTGGCCGGCGCCCTGGCCGCCCGCCTCGCCGGGCGCATGGCCGATAAGGGGAGGCAGTGGCTTACCTCCCTGTTGATGAACGTTCTGATCGCCGCATCCTTTTTGATGCTCTTCGTGATGCCCGATAATATTTGGATGGTCATTGCTGCCGTCCTCGTGCTCGATTTCGGCGTGCAGGGCTCGCACATATCCAACCAGTCGATGATCTTTTCGATCCGGCCCGAGGCGCGCAGCCGCATCACCGGGATCTACATGACCGCGTATTTCCTTGGCGGCTCGGTGGGGTCCTTCTTTTCCACCCTTGCCTACCGCGATGCCGGATACCGGGCAGTGCTGGTAGGTGCCCTGGCCTTCGCCGTCGTTGCCATCGGGGCACGGACAATCAAGCTTCGAGCGCCCGCATAGGGCGCGCTCGCCACGACCAGCGGTGATACCGTGGCCCTTGAGGCCGTGGCCAGGATCGGAGTGGGGATGCGCAATCACGCCGGCTGGGGTGAGATCGAAGGCGCGCTCGGCCCGGCCGAACGGGAGACCTTGTCGGCCCTGCTCGAAGTGGCGCTCGGTGTCCGTCCCGCTTATAACGCTCCAGTTCCGCTTTCCGAGATCCAAATGCCACAATCCCGGCTCGGGCGTCTTCCAGCGGCGCTGGAACGAATTGCCGCCCGCGATCCATTTTCCAGGGCGCTCCACAGCTACGGCCGCTCCTTTCCGGAGCTGGTGCGCGCACGTGCCGGGAACTTTTCGGACGCCGTCGACGCCGTGCTCTACCCGTCCGACGAGACGGAAGTGGCCGAGGTGCTCGACTTTGCCGCGCGCGCAAGCGCGGCAGTCGTTCCGTTTGGAGGCGGGTCCAGCGTGGTCGGTGGAATCGGCCCCCTGCCCCACCATGATCATGCGCTGGTGCTTTCCCTCGACACGGGACGCCTCGACACGGTCGCGGAGGTGGATCCCCTCAGCCAAACCGCGCGCCTCGGGGCCGGCTTGCTTGGCCCGGCGCTGGAGGGCTCTCTTCGGCCCCATGGCTTCACCCTTCGGCATTTCCCGCAAAGCTTCGAGTTCTCTTCGCTCGGGGGATGGATTGCAACGCGCTCCGGCGGCCATTTTGCCGTGGGCACCACCCATATCGAGGACTTCGTCTCGGGCCTCACTCTGGTCTCCCCCGCCGGCGAGTTAAAGACGCGACCGCTACCGGCTTCTGGCGCTGGTCCGTCTCTCGAGCGGATGCTCGCCGGGAGTGAGGGCACCTTTGGCGTTATCACCGAGGCGGTCATGAAGGTCGCCGCCCGCCCGGCGTACCGGGCCTCAGAATCGGTGGCCTTTCCCTCGATGGAGACAGCCTTGGGTGCGCTTGCGGAGCTGGTGAGGTCACGCTTGAATCCTGCGAACTGCAGGGTCCTCGACGAGGCCGAGTCGCTGCGCTCGGGCCTGGGGGCCAACGTGCGCATGCTGGTCGCCTTCGAGTCGCCGAACGTCCCTGTCGACGCCCTGCTTTCTGTGGCACTCGATCTACTCTCCGCGCACGGGGGTCGTCGTGAAGCCGGGGAGGGCAGGGGCGAGAGGAGCGAGGCCGCCGACAAATGGAGGTCGTCGTTCATCCGCGCGCCGTACTACGCGGATGCCATCATCGGGATGGGCTTGGTGGTGGAGACATTCGAGACCTCCGTAAGCTACGCGGGCTTCCCGGCCCTGGATCAGGCGACAAGGGCCGCCATCGCCCGGGTGGAGCGGGCTAGGGGGGCACACGGGTTTGTCTCCTGCCGGGTCACCCATGCCTACAGCGACGGGCTCGCCCCTTATTACACGGTGATCGCGTCGCCGGGGGTTGCGGAGCCGCTCAGCTTCTGGGCCGAACTCAAGGAGGCGGTCACCACCGCATTCGTCGAGAACGGAGGCGCTGTGACCCATCACCACGGCGTGGGCCGCTATCACCGTTCGGCCTTCGAGCAGAGCGTCGGCGACCAGGGCCGAGCCGCACTGGGCGCGCTTAGGCGCCATTTCGACCCGAAGGGGCTTATGAATCCTGGCGTCCTTCTCGGGTAGCTTGGACTTCGAGGCCGCAAGGGCTCGGGGGCTTGACAAAGGGTACAAGGTGTACGGAGCTGCATTTTTCAGTCAGGTCGGCGAGAACGCGTATTTGGCGAACCCCGCCACCATCGGACCGTGGTCGTCCGACGCCCAGCATGGCGGGCCACCCTCCGCGCTGGTTGCCTCGGCGGTGGAGGATGCTTCAGCGGCTCCGGGTACTGAGATTTCCAACCTTTCCATCGAGTTTCTCAAGCCGGTGCCACTGGGAAGGCTGGAAGTAGGGGTCCGGAGTTTGAGGCCCGGCTACAAGGTCGCCTTGTACGAGGCCGAACTCGGCAATGAGGAAGGGCCTTGTCTGCTGGCTCGCGCCTGGCGCACTCGACGGGATGATGGGAGGGTGCCGGCGGTCTCGCTGGCTGAGCCGATGAGCTTCGATCCGGCCGACCTTCCCTCGGCGGCCCTCGATCACTTCCCCTACATTGCTCAAGTCGACTGGCGCTTCGAGAAAGGAACGTTCTCCGATCCTGGGCCGGCGATCGTGCATGCGCGCCCACGCATTCCTCTGGTGGAGGGACGGGAGATCACGGGCCTGGAAGCGCTCCTGGTAATGGTCGATTCGGCCAACGGCTTCTCGCAGGAGCTTCCCATGGACCGTTATCTGTACGTGCCCGTCTCGCTCCTGCTCAGTGTCGTTGCCCTTCCGGACCCGGCCCGATTCATAACCTTCGACTCGCGCACCCGCATCTCTTCGGGCGGCGTTGGCATAACTGAGACGACCATATCCCAGGAAGGGATGTATGTGGGGTCTGTCTTACACACCCTGTACGTGGAGAAGAAGAAGCAGCCGTAGCCTTCCCTCAGAAGAGGGCCGCCAGCCGCTGCGCAATGACGACGGCGGCGTCGGCCCCGGACATCTCGCGAGCCAGGGCGTGTGCGGCGTCCCCGAATTTCGGCTCGGCGAGCACCCGGGCCAGAGCGCCGGCTATTTCTCCGGCGTCCCCACCAGGCCAGGCCCGCACCGCCAGGCCCGCACCGGCGGCCTCAAGCGCGGCCGCGTTGGCGAAGTGGTCGGCGAAGAGGGGAATGACGACTGCGGGGGTCCCGGACCCCAGCGCCTCCAGCAGCGTCCCCGAACCGCCGTGGCAAAGAACCACCCGAGCTCCCGAGCGCTCCTGGCGGGAGGCCCAGGCCCGCACCTCGACGTTGGAAGGGACCTCGCCAAGCTCGGCGATGTCTAGGTGAAGGCCGATGGTCATGAGTGCGCGCAGGCCGGTTTGGCCCATGGCCTCTAGGGCCAGGCGGTAAGCGCCTTGCACGGGCTCCATTGAGCCGGCGACGCTGCCCAGGGTGGCGTAGATGTCGATGCCTGCCCCGGGGGCGTCGCCAGATGGAGCGGCGTCCGTGCGGTATCTCCATGTCTGCGGGAAGGGCGAAGAGCCGAAACGGCGGGGGAAGCGGCTGAGATACGGCAGATTACGTATCCTGCGCGCCAAGGTTCCGTCATAGCGCTCGAGGGCTTCCGCCGCGACGGACAGTGCCGATTCGTCGATGCTCGGCAAGGAGATGCCCACCTGGGCATGGCGAATGCCGTTGCGC
>JAJYPE010000190.1 GCA_021795585.1 Actinomycetes bacterium
GCTCGAGCTTTTCAAGCTGGGTGAGGTCGACATCCGCCAGGCTCTGGCCAGTGCACCCATCGAGCTGCGGCTCCTGCTCGAGAGCGCCTGAGCACCCACGTCCTTGGCCGGTTCCGCTGCCTTCGCGGAGCGCCTTGCGATTAGCTTCATACACGATGGACGAGGAGCGCAACGAGGGCGAGATCAGCCCCGGCCTGGCGGCGACGCTGGAGGCATTGATTCTGGTGGCGAGCGAGCCCGTCACCTTGGCTCAACTCAGTCGTGCCTCCGAGGCCCCCGAGGCCGCCTGTGAGGCGGCGCTGGTGGAGCTGGAGTCCCGCTATTCGGATCCCGCCTTCGGCATCGAGATTGCCGCCCTGGCGGGCGGATACCGCTTTGTGACCAAGGCCGGCCACCACCGGGCGGTTGGCCGTTTCGCCGAGGACACCTTCGACGTGCGCCTTTCGCCGGCGGCGCTGGAGACCCTCGCCATTGTCGCCTACCAACAGCCGATCTCCCGGAGGCGGGTTTCGGCCATCCGAGGCGTGAACTCGGACGCCGTCGTGCGGATGTTGGCGGTCAAGGGCTATATCCACCCTGTGGGCAGGGAGAATTCGGCCGGTTCAGCCGTCCTGTTCGCCACTTCGCCGCTATTCCTGGAGCGCCTCGGACTGTCCTCCTTGGCCGGCCTTCCCGCGCTGGCGGAGTTCGAACCATCCGTAGAGGTTGCCGAATCCATCGAGGCCGCCTTGCGCGAGGAGGCCTAGGGTTGGCGGAGCCGCCGGACGAAGGCGAGCGCCTGCAGAAGATCATCTCCCAGGCGGGGCTGGCCTCGCGCCGTGTCGCCGAGGACATGATCATGGCCGGCCGAGTGGCGGTCAACGGAACCCGCGCACGCCTGGGCGACCGTGCCCGGGTCGGTACGGACCTGATCGAGGTGGACGGCGTGCCGGTGATGATCGACCCGCTCCGGGTCTACTGGCTCTTGCACAAGCCCGCGGGGGTGGTCTCGACAACCCGTGACACCCACGGGCGGCCCGTGGTCACGGATCTGGTCCCGGCCGAGCCTCGCGTTTATCCTGTCGGAAGGCTGGATGCGGACTCCGAAGGGCTGATCATCCTCACCAATGACGGCGACTTCGCCATGCGCCTCACGCATCCGCGCTACAAGGTGGACAAGGAGTACCTCGTCGCCGTCGACAAGCCGGTGGGCCGCGATACGCTCTCGAAATTGGCCCGAGGCGTGCTCCTGGAGGATGGGCCGACCTCGCCCGCCACGCTCACTCTGCTTTCGCCGACCTTGGTGCGAATGGTCATCCGCGAGGGGCGCAATCGGCAGATCCGGCGGATGTTCGATCTCTTTTCCTTCCACGTGACGAGGCTGGTCAGAACCCGTATCGGACCCGTCAGTGACCAGCGCCTGGGAGTGGGGGAGTATCGCCCGCTCAGCCAGGCGGAGCTGCGAGCCTTGTGGTCCGCCGCGCGCGAGGCTGGTTAGAATCCTCTCCATGCCACTTCGGGGACTTCGCGGAGCCACAACCATCGAGCGCGACTCACGCGAGGAGATCATCTCCAGGACCAAGGAGCTCTTGGCGGAGATGTTGGAGCGCAACCAGGTCGACAAGGAGCACCTGGTGAGCATCGTCTTCACCGCAACCTCTGATGTGCATGGGGCTTTTCCTGCCGCCGCCGCGCGCGAGATGGGCTTCGGAGACGTGCCGCTCATGTGTGCCCAGGAACTCGATATCGAAGGGGGGACCCCCTTTTGTATCCGGATCCTGGCCCACATTGACACACCTAAGAGCCGGGGCGAGCTGCGCCACGTCTACTTGTGGGGGGCCAAGGGACTGCGCGACGATCTTCCCGGTTAGGTCGGCTTTGCGAGGGGACGTGGATGGAACTGCCTGACGTACGGCGGATTTTCGGGGGCAGGCACCCCCATGGCTTGGACCTGGTGGTGCACGGAGGGCATGTGCGCGCGGCGTCGGTGAGCGTCCCCGGGGACAAATCGATCTCCCACCGCGCCCTTCTCTTGGGCCTGCTGGCCCAAGGCACCGGAAGGATTCAAGGGCTTTCCAAGGCGGACGATGTGAACTCCACGCGCGCCGCCGTCGCGGCGCTTGGGGCCAAGCTTGACGAGTCGGAGTACGAGGTCTCCATCACCGGCACCGGCGGATCGCTCACCGAACCGAATCACGTCATCAACGTTGGGAACTCCGGCACATTGCTGCGGCTGATCACCGGCCTTCTGGCGCCCCGCATCGGGGTGACCGTCTTTCTTACCGGCGACGCCTCGATCGTGCGCCGGCCCATGGCGCGGGTAATCGAGCCCCTCACGGCAATGGGTGCCTACATTATCGGCCGCCAGGCGAACCGCTTCGCGCCGCTGGTGGTCCAGGGGAGCGAGCTCACCGGGATCACCTACTCCATGAGCACGCCATCGGCCCAGGTGAAGTCGTCGATAATCCTGGCCGGACTGGCAGCCGATGGCGAGACGGCCATCATCGAATCGACCCCGACCCGGGCTCACACCGAGGAGATGGCGCCACTTTTCGGGGCGAGGCTGAAGGTGGAGGACGATGGCGCCAGCAGGGTGATCCTGGTGGAGCGGTCCGATCTCGCAGCCTGTGACTTCGTCGTCCCCGGCGATCCTTCGGCGGCGGCTTTCTTCGTGGTGCTCGGACTCATCGGCGACTCGCCTATTACCGTCGACAACGTCTACCTGGGTGCCGAGCGGGATGGATTCGTTAATGTGCTGCGCGCCATGGGTGGCCGCATCGAGGTGAGCCGGCTCGCGTCCGGAGCCCACTCCATTACCGCCCGCCCCAGTGAGCTGACGGGAACCGTGGTTGGACCGGAGGGGGTGCCCGGCCTCATCGACGAAGTTCCGATCCTCGCCGTCGCCGCGGCCAAGGCGCGCGGCGCCACCACCTTTCTCGGCGTCGAGGAGTTGCGCCACAAGGAGAGTGACCGCATCGCGACCACCATGGAGATGCTTGCGGCCTTCGGCGTTGAGTCGGCGGAGGTGGAGAGCGGCTTCAAAGTTTGGGGCGGTGCGCCACCGGAGGCCGCACGGCATTTGCAGCGAAGCGTCGACTCGTACATGGACCACCGCATCGCCATGTCGGCGGCCATATTGGGGGCGATCTCAAAGGGTGAGACGCGCATTCTGGGGGCCGACAGCGTTCCAACCTCGTTCCCGGGCTTCACCGAACAGCTCGCCCGCTGCGGGGTAGAGGCGCGGGTGTGACGCCGGCCGCCGACTGGCGGTACTAGAGGGGCATCTCCCAGATGGGGAACCAGCGCTCGAGGTCAGACTCGAGCGGCAGATCACTCTTCAGGAGCGCCTGGAGGGAAAGCTCGCGCTCGTTGTCCCGCTTCTCACCGCCCAGGGGTGCAAAGGGGTAGAAGGTTCCTCTTTTGTAGAGATAGATCAGGTAGACCTTGCGGTCGCCGTCTTTGTCGCGCATCGGGAAGACCGAACAAAGCAGCTGAGGGCCGAAACCGTTCGACTCCAGGGTGGAGTTGACGGAGTGGATCTCGGTAGTGAGGGACTCGAGGTCGTCTGCATCGATGATTATCCAGCGGTAACCGAGTGAGTCGGTGCTCTCGCGAGGCGGCTTGGTGGAGGACATCTGCTCGAGGATCGAGTTGAAGTCCTGCGAGGTGTTCTGAAAGGCGGCGCCGGAAGCCGGTTTGAAGCAGACCGCGGCACTCCCGGTTGAAACAAGGTTTGCCGACACCTCCAGTGTGATGCCGGCCGACGGCATCGCGAAGAGGTTGTCAAGGTTCGCCTTGGCTGGCGCGTTGCGTGCGAACAGTATGTCCCGGAACTTACCCAACCTGCGCTGCTCCCTCTTCGATGCCCGGTGTATCTAGTTTGTCAGGTCGCGCTCGAGCTGGTCGAGCTGGGCGATCCGCTTTTCCAGGCTTGGGTGGGTGGAAAAGAGTCCCGTGATCGAACCCTTGTTGATGGCAGGGGCGAAGAAGAAGGCATTGAAGGCGGAGGCGGAGCGCAGATCGCGGGTGGGGATCCTGCCCATCTCGCCGGTGATCTTTATCAGCGCCGACTTGAGCACGGACGGCCTGCCGATCAGAATTGCGCCCGAACGGTCGGCGGAGAGCTCGCGATAGCGGGACAGGGCCCTGGTGATGAGGAAGCTGATCGCATAGACCAGTACCGAGACCAGAAGGATCACCATTCCAGCGGCCTGAGTGTTGCCGCCGCCGTTGCGATTCCTTCCGCCGCCGCCGCCGAAGCCGCCGCCAAACCAGAGTTCCATGCGGGTGAGGAAGC
>JAJYPE010000021.1 GCA_021795585.1 Actinomycetes bacterium
TAGGCGGATTGGATGTCCATGCGTTCCCTCACTGATTTCATGGAAGTGTCCCTTCGGTCGGGAGTTGGCGTCTGACAACACCAATCTCTCCGGCCGGAGGGGCACTTGGTTACTGAACGGGTGAGGAGTGGGGACTTTTCTTGGCCATCAGTGGGGACCCCAGATGGCCATCAGTGGGGACTTCTTGGTGGCCACGGACAAATGTCCATGTCGATATTGTTCGTGGCGGGCGGCGCATCCGCCGTGGCGGCCAGCCCGGCTGCTGCGTCCGGCGCCGGATCCCAGGCGAAGGTATCGAATTTGTCCCTGCAGCGTGTCGGCACTCGCAATGTCACCCAGCTCGCCGCTACGACCCGCCTTGCGCCGGTCAACCGAAGCACCGAGAAGATACTTGTCGGTGACACCCAGAACATCACACGCAACAGTGCCGGAAGCACGGCAACTCTGAGCCCGCCTACGAACTTCACGGTCGCTTCACCATCAAAGTCCAAGTCCGGCGGTGGATCCACCAACACTTCCGGATTCGCCGGTATCACGGGAGCCCAGCAGGCGGCGGCCAACAGTGCCTATGACCTCGAGCCCCCGGATCAAGGCCTCTGCTCCAACGGGACCGATGTCATGGAGGTCGTCAACAACGCATTCGAGGTTTACAGCGCCGCCAATGGCTACCTCGTCGTTCCCCCAACCGCGACGACGTCGCTCTTTGGCGTACCGAGTGAGAACGCCGGAAGCTTCCTTTCGGATCCGCATTGCTATTTCGATGCCGCCTCCAATCGGTGGTTCGTGGTCGAGCTTTCAATCCCGAATTACTTCTCGTCGCATATCCGGGCTTCGAAGTCCTATGAATTGATCGCAGTGAGTGACAGTCCCGATCCGACCGGAAGCTTCACGACCTTCGCGATCAACTCGACCGACGCCAGCGACAGCGGTTGCCCGTGCTTCGGGGACTACCCGATGATCGGCACTGACGCCTACGGTTTCTACTTGACGACCAACGAATTCTCGATCTACAGGCCCAACTTCAACGGGGTCCAGGTCTATGCGATGTCCAAGCAAGAGTTGGTGGCGGCGGCCGACGGCTCGGGAAGTGCGCCGACTGTTGTTCACTTTTCCGCGCTCGCATCCCCGTTCGCGGGCGAAAGCGTAGGCGAAACCTACCACCTCTCTCCCGCACTGGTCCCAAAGGGCGGGAGCTTTGACACCGGGGCCTACGGCACCGAGTACTTCACTATGTCTGATGCATTCCCGGTGAGCTCGAACCAGCTGGCCGTGTACGCAATGACAAATACGCTGTCGCTTGACTCCCCGAACCCGGCTGTCCAGCTGAGCTCGACCCTCGTGCAGCTCGGCCAGACTTATCAGTTCCCGGAGGCGGGGATGGCCGTGGCGCAAAAGGCCTATGCAACCTTGGGCCAGGTACCGCTTCTGGCCTACGTCCAGACCAAGAGCAGCACGACCGTTCCCGAAGGCGTCCTGCAGGCCGACTTCGATGCCGTGCAGCAGACGACATACGCTGGCGGAAATCTCTACACGGAGCTGTCGACCGCCAGCAGCACGACTGCATCAGTCGGTACAACTGCTGCTCAGTGGTACAAGCTGACACCGTCGCTAGCCAGCAATAATGGTCCGCTTTCAGCGAAACTCGCAGCTGAGGGAAGCGTGGCGGTCAAGGGGCAAAGCCTGCTCTATCCCGACCTTGCGGTCAACTCCTCGGGGGTGGGCGACATGGTCTTCACGCTGGTAGGCGCGCAATACTACCCGAGTGCCGCGTACATACCCTTCGGGAGTACGGGGCCGAAGGGGAGCGTTAGTGTTGCCGAATCCGGGGCTGTGCCTGAAGACGGGTTCACGTGCTACGCGTACTATGTCGGTGCCGGTTACGGAGGCTGCCGGTGGGGCGACTTCTCCGGCGCAATTGCAGTCGGGTCGAACGTGTGGATGGCTACCGAGTACACGCTGGCCGGCACTGCGCGTGACACATATACAAACTGGGGAACCTACGTTTTTGAGGTGACGGCCGGGTAGACCGGCTGGCGCCTGCCGATTATCGGTTCAAAGGGGCACGACCTCGGTTCCAATAGCCGGGGTCGTGCTTTTCACCAGGCGGCGCAGAAGCTTTGGTCGGGGATCGGAGCGCCTGCTTGAATTCTCATCGCCACTGCGATCTGCTCGTCGAAGGTCGCCTGATACGGCGTTGAGGCGTATTGCGTACCTCCGTATGCGTACCAGTTCGCGAGGGATATCCCCAGCATGCCCGAGTAGACGCTTCCGTCGACGTTCCGCCCACCGTTTTCGCAGACCGCGACGTTCATCCAGGCCGCTTCAAGAGCTGGACTAACCGCCACCCGGGGAGGTACGACCGCCACCAGGGGAGTTGCGACCGCCACCCGCGGGTTTACGACCGCTAGCGGGGCGTGGCTTCCGCTGACGATCGCCAACGCGGCTATCAGGGTTATCATTTGTGCGGCCCGGGTGTGCCGGCCGCTGGGGCCGGATCAATGACCGATACGCGATGTGCGGCTCGAGCTGCTATTGGTGCTGTTCTCATGCGGCGGACTCTCCTTCCTTGCGCGTCCGGCCATTTGGCCTGGACGTGCGGCGTCATCCAGTTCGTCGAGGTTGAGATGTTCATTGAGTGATGGATGCCGGGCTGTACGTGCCCTCTCGTCCGTCTCTGGTTGGGCCGCCAGACCGGGCATTTGGTGAGCGGCACATTGGCTCGCTCCGATGCCCATCGTCTAGCCAGCGGCTTGGTGCGACCCAGTGCCGGCAGAATTTTCTGTTTTTCGGTACTTTCCCGTCAGCGAGCGGCTTAGCAGTTCGGGTGCCGCATCCCTTCTAGGGACGGCTCCACCACCTGAGAGGACGCCGACATCGCCTTGAGTGGTAATGCTAGCGCAAGCTTTGCCACAATCCGTCCAAAATGGCATGCGAGTCACTTGTCAGACCGGCCACGATGGTGCTCGATGTTGGAGTCGCCGCTGCTCAAACAGGGGAAGGGCGAGGCAATTGTTGCATGAGGCACATCTACGCGAGCGCAAGCCAACGCGGAGAGCGGTTCAAGCGCCACGCCGTCCACGGTCCGGCCGGTGAAACGGCCGTAATAAAATCAAATCATCATTTGAAGATATGGAAAGAGCTGCCCGGTGTGATCATGTGATTGCACGGCGCCTGCGGGCTCATGAGAGCAAAGAGGTCAGTCGTTTGAACATCGGATCAATTGCTGGGGTGCGCAAGAATGGACGCCGCCTAGGCATTCGCGCGAACTGGGCGCAGTTCTCCGTATACACGCTCATCACGGCTCTGATCGGGATAACCATCGGTACCGAGCGCGTCGCTTTGCCTCCACTCGCCCATCGCGACTTCGGAGTCACATCGATTCTCTACACGGTCTCCTTTATTGCCGCCTTCGGTTTGGTGAAATCGCTGATGAACCTCGTGTCGGGCCGCTTGTCCGATAACCGCGGCCGCCGCCTTATCCTCCTTGCCGGCTGGGTGTTCGCCGTACCATTCGCTCTGCTTATAATTTTCGCCCGATCGTGGTGGTGGGTGATTCTCGCCAACCTCTTCCTTGGGGTGAACCAGGCTCTTACCTGGACTATGGCCGTCACCGCCAAGATCGACCTTGTTGGACCCTCCGGCCGCGGCTTGGCCGTCGGCATCGACGAATCCGCGGGTTACCTGGGTGTGGGGATTGGCGGATTCATCGCCGGCCTGCTGGTCGCTAACTATGGACTGCGTCCCGCTCCCTACGTTCTTGCCCTTGCGGTAGCGGCACTTGGGGCGGTGGTCACGCTTTTGGCGGCTCGCGAAACGCTTCCTTGGGCGCAGCTGGAGGCGACGGGCACCGCCGGGAAGGCCACCTCGCCGGCCCAACCGCGGCTGGCGCACCTGGCAGCGTACATGTCCTGGAAGGATCGTTCCATGCTGGCGGTTTGTCAGGCGGGGATGGTCAACAAGGTTGCCGATTCCCTGGTCGCCGCTTTTTTCCCACTTTATTTTCTCAGGCGCGGCATGACTTTGAGCGAGGTTGGGTTGCTCGTCGGGATTTACGCCTGGGTCTGGGGACTTGGGCAGGTTCTCAGCGGAGCGCTCGCCGACAAGGTAGGCAGAAAGTTCCCGATCACGGGAGGCACGTTTCTGATAGCAGTGGGCATGGGGATCGTGCTGGCCGGATCGGCAAGGGTGCTTTGGTTCGCGGGCGCTGTCGTGATGGGAACCGGCATGGCACTGGTGTATCCCAACCTGATAACCGCAGTGGGGGATAATTCCCACCCTTCCTGGCGCGGTGGCGCCTTGGGCGTGTACCGCTTCTGGAGGGATTCGGGCTACGCCGTCGGCCCCATTTTGCTGGGAGGTGTGGCGGCAGCATGGGGAATGAGCGCTGCGATGTGGACCGGCACTGCGATGGTGTTCGCCTCCGGCGTGGTGCTGCTATTTCTCCTTCATGAGACCTCCCCCCGACACGCGCTGCGCCCTCCGGCGTGGCAAGCGCGTCCCGAGTTGCTCGGACACGGGACTGCCGCCGGTTAGGTCACGGTGTCTTGTGCGCACTCCGTTTGACTGCTCGAGCATTCCAAGGCGGTTATAACCGCTCCTCGCAATTAGCGTGTTTGGGGCTCTTAGAGATTTATTCTCCGGAGGTTGGAGTAGGCAATGACATGCACGGTGGGTACGCATCTTGAGCGTTAGTGCTGACAGCCGCGCTTCAGTCAGCCTCGAGGCGGCAAGGAGACGCACCTTCGCGATCATCAGCCACCCTGATGCAGGCAAGACGACTCTCACTGAGAAGTTCCTCCTCTACGGAGGGGCGGTCGTCGAGGCGGGTGCCGTGAAGGCGCGCGCGGGACGCAGATCCGCGCGCAGCGACTGGATGGAGATGGAGCAGGAGCGGGGTATCTCGATCACGTCGACAGTGCTTCAGTTTGCGTATCGTGATCACGTGGTCAACCTGCTCGACACTCCGGGGCACCGGGATTTCTCCGAAGACACATACCGGGTTCTGTCCGCCGCGGACGCGGCGGTGATGGTGCTAGACGTGGCCAAGGGCATCGAGGCCCAGACCCTAAAACTTTTTGAAGTCTGCCGGGCACGAAATATTCCCATCATCACGTTCTTGAACAAATACGACCGGCCCGGGCGTGACCCCCTCGAGTTGTTGGATGAGATCGAGGCTCAGATCAACCTTAGACCCACCCCCATCACCTGGCCGGTTGGGATTCCCGGCGATTTCCGGGGAGTTATCGACAGGCGCGATTCATCATTCGTAAAGTTCTCCCGGACAGCCAGAGGAACCCGTGCGGCGGCCGAAGATGTGGTGGATCCGCAGCGTGCTGCGATCGAGGAGGGAGAAGCCTACCAAGTGGCAGTGGAGGGAATCCAGCTGCTCGACGAGGTTGGCGCGACTTACGATCGAGAGTCATTCCTGGCCGGCGAGTCGAGCCCCCTCTTTGTTGGTTCGGCTCTCACCAATTTCGGAGTACGCCACTTGCTGGACGCCATCATGGAGATGGCTCCTGCGCCTGCATCCCGAACCGACGTGTCGGGGTATCCAAGGTCGATCGAAAGCGCCTTTTCCGGGTTCGTCTTCAAGATCCAGGCCAACATCGACCGCTTTCACCGTGATCATCTCGCATTCATCCGCGTTTGTTCGGGCCGATTCGAGCGGGGCATGGTGGTTACCCAGGCAACCAGTGGAAAGCCTTTCGCGACCAAGTATGCGACTTCGGTTTTCGGGGCCGAGCGCGACACCATCGAGGAGGCCTATCCCGGCGACGTGGTCGGCCTGGTGAATGCCAGTGACCTTCGCATCGGAGACACTCTTTATGCAGGGGAGCCGGTCGTCTTTCCCCCGATACCCACCTTTGCCCCGGAGTTGTTCGCTACGGTGCGCCCGCGAGACACCAGCCGCTTCAAGCAGTTTCGAAGCGGCCTCGCTCAGCTGGAGCGGGAGGGTGTCGTCCAGGTTCTTCGCGACCCGGACGGCGATCCGATTCCGATCGTCGCCGCGGTCGGCCGGATGCAGTTCGAGGTGTTCACCCACCGCCTCGAGCACGAGTTCGGTGCCGTCGTGGATCTCAAGGAGACCACCTACAAGATGGCTCGACGCACTGACGCCCCCACCGCGCAGCAATTGCGAAGCTTGGGAGGCGTAAAGGTGCTCACCCGCAGCGACGGGGAACTGTTGGCCCTCTTCGAGAACCCGTACTGGCTCGCCAGGCTGGAGAGCGATCATCCCGATTGGCGGCTCGACCATATCCTCGTCGACCCAACACCTGCCTGAGCCACGCTTTCAATCTTCACCAGATGCGCTGAACGACGGAACGTTCCTTCCATGGAAAGCAAATTGGGCCAGATGGAAGTTCGCTAGAAGTAGCCGAGATGCACGCCCTGTCATTCGCGAAGGCGGGCGAAAGGAATTGGTCGATGCACGCTCACGTCCTCGAAAGAGCGCATCCTCAACTCATATCTTGCTTCTGAACTGGAATATCGTGGGTGCCGCCCGGCACGCCAACCCCGAGGCGTACCTCCCGCTATAGCATTGGTACCAAAGTGCGTACGCTTACTGCGCGCTGTTTCCGCACCGATCTTCGAGGGGAGACCGATGGCATCCACGAAGCAGAGGGAGGGTTCGGTGCCTCCAGGCGGGGACAACGGCGGCCGGCGCCGCCCTTCGGCGGCAATGCGTTTTTACGCCGCACTAGCCGTCACCTTCTTGGTCGTGGCCTCCGCCTCATACTTCGTCCTGACCAAGGCGTTTCCGCACAATCAATCCTCCCCCGCTGGCCCGCCCGCATCTTTGCGGCCCTCGGGAATTCCCTCGGTTATTTCCACGCCCGTTGCCAACGTGATGGGCTTGACTCCAATCCCGACAAAGCCTGCGCCGGGCTTTTCGCTACTGGACCAGAATGGGCACAGCTTTTCCATGTCGAGCTTCCGCGGCAAGACGGTGGTTCTCGAGTTCATGGACCCCCATTGCGTGGACATATGCCCGATTGTCTCGCAGGAGTTCGTGGATGCATTCCACTACTTGGGCGCGAACGCCTCCAAGGTCGTTTTCGTGGCTGTCAATGTGAATCAATACCACAACTCCGTGGCCTCGGTGCAGAAGTTCAGCCTGGCCCATGGGCTGGATGTGATATCGAGCTGGCACTTCTTCACCGGTCCTGCTGCCAGCCTCAAGCCGATTTGGGCGAACTATGGCGTGCAGGTCTCTGCGCCCAACCCCAATGCCGACATCGTCCACACCTCCCTGGTTTACTTCATCGATCCGAAGGGCAACGAGCGCTTCGTGGCCGCGCCGATTGTTGACCACACCAAGGCGGGCAAGGCCTTTCTTCCGGCTGACACGATCGCGGCGTGGGGGCACGGCATCGCCAATCTTGCCAATTACCTCTCCTAAGTGGGAGTCGACTGCGGCGCGCCGCCTCGGTGACTAGCGGCCAGCGAGCGGTACAGTTGTTCCATGTCAGGCGTCGACTTCTTTTTTGATCCGGTCTGCCCTTGGGCGTGGACAACGTCGCGCTGGGTCCAAGAGGTGGCGCAAGCGCGAGGTCTCGAGGTTGATTGGCGCTTCATATCGCTGCGGATCGTAAACGAGGATCGCGACTACGAGACGGAATTCCCGCCTGGCTACCCGGAGATCCACGGACTCGGCCTCCGACTGCTCAGGGTTGCTGCCGCGGCGCGCGCTGAGGGAGGCAATGCCGCGGTCGGCCGCCTGTACGGAACTCTTGGCCGGATCATACATAGTGAACGCAGGCGACCGGAGGCCGGCCGGGCCGAGGTGGTTGCCGGGGCCCTGCAGCAGGCAGGCTTGCCGGCCACCTTATCGGCTGCTTTGGACGATGTGGGTTACGACACTGTGGTTCGCGCGGAGACGAGCCTGGCGCTCGAGCGTGCCGGCCGCGAGGTCGGGACACCCATTATCACCTTCGGCCCACCGGATGGGCCGTCGTTCTTCGGCCCGGTTATTGCCCGCCTACCGCACGGGCAGGAGGCCGTAGAGCTTTGGGAGGCGGTGGAGCGCCTCGCGCACTTCCAAGGGTTCGCTGAACTCAAGCGCTCTTTGAGGGATCCGCTACAGGTCCCCTAGCTCAAGATGCCGTCGGCTTCCGTCCCCCGCGTCTCAGACGAAGCTCTGCTGCAGCGCCTCCAGCTCTGCGGAGCCGGGGCATAGGTCGTCGAACGGGAGCTCGACCAGCGGGGTCTCGCTGGTGTGGTTAAGCTCGTGCACGTCCGGCACGCTTTCATCCACGAAGAGGAGGCCTGTCGGGATCTCCCCGCGCGCATGAGCCCGATTTACATAGTGCATGGCGGCTTCGCGATCTGTCGGGTCGTAATCGGCTGGAAGAGTGCGGAATCTCACAAGGCCCCCATCGTGCATGGCAACCATCATGGCGCCATCGCGAGGAAGGTCTGCCACGATCTCGTGCCCCGTGCTTATGAAGTCGGGATCGATCTCCCTTAGTTCATGCTCGCGGACGTAGCGGTAGCTCTTGGTCGAGCCGTAGTGGTTGTTGAACTGCACACACGGGGATATGACATCGATGAGCGCCAGGCCGCGGTGCTGTGCGGCGGCCTTCAATATCGGAACCAGCTGTTCCTTGTCGCCTGAGAAGCTTCGGGCAACGAAGCTGGCGCCAAGGCTGAGCGCAAGCATGACCGGATCCACAGGTGCGACCGTGTTGGCCTCTCCGTGTTTGGCGGCCGAGCCGATGTCGGCGGACGCCGAAAATTGTCCCTTGGTCAAACCGTAGACGCCGTTGTTCTCGATCACGTAGACCATGTGCACGTTTCGGCGGATGGCATGAACCATGTGCCCTGCGCCGATTGAAAGAGAATCGCCGTCGCCTGAGATGCCGATGTAGAGGACGTCGCGGTTTGCCGCGTTGGCGCCGGTTGCAATGGGGGCCATGCGACCATGAGCGGAGTTGAAGCCATGCGCGGCTGAGTCGAAGTAGGCGGTCGTCTTCGAAGAGCAGCCGATGCCGCTCAGCTTGACGACTTTGTGGGGCGGGATCGAAAGCTCGAACAAGGTGCGCACGATTGCGGCGGTCACCGAGTCGTGGCCGCATCCCGCGCACAAGGTCGACATCGAGCCTTCGTAGTCGCGGACAGTCAGCCCAATTTCGTTGGTAGGGAGGGCGGCGAGTGGGATGAGCGGCTTGTTGATGGATGGCACCTTTGCTACTCCTGTATCTGGCTGCGGATTCCGTCTGCGACCTGCTCCGCACTCATAGGCAGGCCGCCATAGGAGAGGACCGACGTTAGCCGCCGCGCGTCGCCGTCCGCCTCCAGGATCAGAAGCGAGCGAAGCTGGCCGTCCCGGTTCTGTTCCACAACAAGGCAACGCTCGTGAGCGGCGAGGAAGGCTTTCACTTCGGAGTCGAACGGGAAGCCGCGAACGCGCATGTAGTCGAGCGCCACCCCGTCCTGTTCGAGAAGTTCGAGTGCCTCGATGACCGCTCCCTCACAGCTACCCATTGTGATGACTCCCGCGATGGCGCCGGCCCTGCTGTGGATTACCGGCTTGGGCAGGTGGTTGGCGGAGGCTGTGACTTTCTTTGCCAGCCTCTCCACCACGTCCGCATAGGCCGCGGCTTCCTCGGTGTACAGACCATAGCGGTCGTGGCCCGAGCCGCGGGTGAAGTAGGCGCCGTGCTCGGTCAGGCCCGGCAGCGTCCTCGGAGTCACGAACTCGGCGTCTTCATCCCCGTATCGGTAGAAGTGGCCCGCTTCCTCGATCTCGACGTCGCTCAATACCCTTCCACGGTCCGGCCGGTAAGCGTCGTCCCAACTCAGCTTGTCGACCACCCAGTCGTTCATCCCGATGTCGAGATCAGAGAGCACCATGACCGGGGTTTGGAAGCGCTCGGCCAGATCGAACGCCTGCACCGCGAACTCGAAGCACTCCTTGGGATCGGCAGGCAGCAGGAGGATGTGCTTGGTGTCACCATGCGAGGCGTAGGCGCACTCCAAGAGGTCGGCCTGCTGTACCCTCGTCGGCATTCCGGTGGACGGGCCTGTGCGCTGGACGTTGATAACCACTGCCGGGATTTCGGTGTAGTAGGCCAGGCCCAGGAGTTCGTTCATCAAAGAGATCCCGGGGCCCGAGGTGGAGGTGAACGACCTCGCGCCCGCCCAGGAGGCCCCCAACACCATGCCCAGTGCTGCCAGCTCGTCTTCGGCTTGCAGGATGACGAAGTCGTTTCGCGTCTCCACGCTCCCGTCGGCCAGCGTCACTTTCCGCCGCCGGTAGTGTTCGCAAAGCTTGCGGAAATTCTCCGCCACCGACGTCGCCGGGGTGATGGGGTACCAGGCCGCTACCGTGGCCCCTGCATACAGGCATCCCAGCGCGGTGGCCGTGTTGCCGTCTATGAGGATCTTGTCCTTGGTGCCCACGTCGGACCGGAGGCGGAAGGGCAGAGTCGCCGGAAGATTCGCCTCGGCGTAGTCGTAGCCAAGGCGTAGCGCCTTTTGGTTGGAATCTCGCAGCGCGGTGTTGGCCGAGTATGACTCCTCGAGAAGATCCGCGAGCACTTGCGGGTCGATGCCTATCAGGTAGGACACGGCTCCGGCGTAGGCCACGTTTTTCATCAGGATACGCTCGCGCGGCCCGCTGAAGGCGTCTCCGCACAGCCTGGCCAGGGGTACGCCCAGGAAGTTCACGTCAGCGCGAAGCAGGGTCGCCGGAAGCGGCCAGGTCGAGTCGTAGAGCACGAAGCCGCCTGCGGCAATTTGGCCGATGTCCTCGGCATAGGTCTGGCCGTTCATAGCCACCATCAGGTCGTAGTGCTGCGAGCGTGACGTGTGGCCCCTGCCGTTGACCCGAATCTCGTACCAGGTGGGCAAACCCTGGATGTTGGAGGGGAAGAGGTTCTTCCCCGAAACCGGGACCCCCATCCTGAAGATTGCGCGAAGAATGAGATTGTTTGCGCTGGCCGACCCGGTGCCGTTCACGTTTGCGAACTTCACGGCAAAGTCGTTGATACGAGGTTCGCCGCCGCGAGGGGAATCGTCGGTTTCCGTAGGCGTCAATGTCACAGCAGGACTCCGATGCCTGCGCGGCCTAGGCGGAGGTCGAATTTTTCCATATTCCAGGCCGCAGTAGGACAGCGCTCAGCGCATAGTCCGCAGTGGACGCACAAGTTTTCGTCCTTGACCATGATCCTTCCCGTCTGTGCCAGGGGCTCCGACACGTATAAAGCTTCATCCAGGTTTTCCGCCGCCACGGTGAGCATGGTGCGAAGGTTGGCTTCGCTATCGGCGTCCGGTGCGATGGTCAGGCATGCCACCGGGCAGATGTCGATGCAGGCGTCGCATTCGATGCAAAGCGGTGCGTCGAAGACGGGCTGAACGTCGCAGTTGAGACAGCGTTGAACCTCGCGCATGGTTTGATCGGCCGAGAAGCCGAGTTCCACCTCGAGGCGAAGCTCACTGAAACGCTTTACCAGATCGACGTGTGCCATCTGCTGGCGAGGAGACGGGTTGTAGTCGTTGTGGTAGCTCCACTCGGTCAGGCCCATCTTCTGACTGGTAAGGGTCATCCGCGTTACCGGCCTCTCGTCTACCGGAATGCCTCGGCAATGGTTGTCGATGGAGATTGCCGCCTCGTGCCCGTGCGCGACGGCCCAGATGATGTTCTTTGGCCCAAAGGCGGCGTCGCCACCCGCGAAGACTCCGGGGAGCGTGGTTTGCATGGTGACGGTGTCGACCACCGGCAGCCCGTCTTGGGAGAAGTCGAGGCCAAGATCCCGCTCGATCCAGGGGAATGCGTTTTCCTGGCCTATCGCCAGTATCACGTCGTCGCACGGGAGGAAAACGGTGTCGACCTTGCGCGAGTGCGTCGCGTTCTCGTCCCACTCGAGCACGTCGAACTCCACGCCGACCAAGCGCCCTTCCTCGGTGATGAAGCGCTGCGGCGCATGATTCACGAGGATCTCCACCTGCTCCTCTTCAGCGTCTTCCAACTCCCATGGCGAGGCCTTGAAAAACTGGCGCGGACGCCGAGCCATGATCTTCACATCGGTTCCGCCGATCCTGCGGGCCGTACGGCAGCAGTCCATCGCCGTGTTGCCGACTCCGATTACCAGGACCCGCGAACCTATCGATCCGATGTGGCCGAAAGCCACCGACTTGAGCCAGTCGAGTCCTATGTGGACGTGCTCCGGATCAGCATGGCGGCCCTCGACCGCCAGGTCCTTTCCTTTGGGTGCGCCGCTTCCGATGAAGATCGCATCGTAGCCGTCACGGCCCAAGGCGGCGAGACTTGTGACGGGGGTGCTGTAGCGGACTTCGACCCCCATGTCGACTATGTAGCCGATCTCCTCTTCGAGGACTTGGGCCGGAAGTCTGAACGAGGGGATGCTAGTGCGCATCAGCCCCCCTGGTTCCGCCGTCGCCTCGAAGATGGTGACCTCGTAGCCAAGTGGCATAAGGTCATTGGCGACGACCAGCGATGCAGGGCCGGTCCCGATGCAAGCGACCCGCTTGCCGTTCTTAACGCCGGGCGCATGCGGCAGCCGATCGGTTATGTCGTCGCGGAGATCCGAGGCCACGCGCTTCAGGCGGCAGATGGCTACCGGCGAGCCGTCGACCCGCTCGCGGCGACAGGCCGGCTCGCAGGGCCGGTCGCAGGTTCGCCCGAGTATTCCTGGAAAAACGTTGGACTCCCTGTTCACCATGTAGGCGTCTGAATATCTGCCTTGGGCGATCAGGCGAATGTACTCAGGGACGTTGGTATGAGCTGGGCACGCCCACTGGCACTCGACTACGCGATGGAAGTAGTCGGGGTCCCCGATATCGGTCGCTTGCATTTCCCCCCTTGTGATTTTGGTTCCCGGTGCGAATCCAAGTGGCGAGACTCCAAAGTTTCACCGCGGCTCACCCGATGACGGGCTGACGTATCGATGACCCATCTGGCTGAGCCGTTTAGGTCCAGTCTTCCTATCTTCGCGAGCTGCCCCTTTGATATCAAGCTACACCTGGCCGGTCGCATAACCAAAGCCAAATACAAGGACGGACAGAAGCGATGGCGGAGCCACTTCTGGACGACAACAGCCCCACTGCAAAAGCAGTGGGGCTGTTGTTTCCCGCCTGGCAAGCCGGGCGGCTGAGCTGGGGTTTTCGGTTCTAGCCTTGCTTGACCGCCGAGATCTCGAACTCCAGGGTGACGTTCTCGCTAACGAGGATGCCTCCGCTCTCGAGCGCGGCGTTCCAGCTGACGCCGAAGTCCTTGCGGTTGATGACGGTCGAGCCCTCTACGCCGATGCGCCGGTTGCCCCATGGGTCGATTTCGGTGCCGGTAAATTCGAGATCGAACGTCACAGGGCGGGTGACGCCGCGGACCGTGAGATCGCCGTTGGCGCGGAACTTGTCGCCGCCCACGGCCTCGATGCCGGTGGACGTGAAGGTGATCTCCGGGTATTGGTCCAGGGCCAGGAAGTCGTTAGACCGGATGTGGTTATCGCGGTCGGCGTTGCGAGTGTCGATGCTGGCTGCCTTGATGGTGACCTGGAGGCTCGACTTGGTGACGTCCCCACCGTCGAGAACGCCGCTGCCCTCGAATTCGTTGAAGCCCCCGCGCACCTTGGTTACCATTGCGTGGCGGGCCGAGAAGCCTATGCGGCTGTGGCTCGGGTCGATGGCGTACTTGCCTGAAAGTTCAGCGGTGATCTGTGACATTTGGCTGTTGCTCCTTTGGATTGGATGTCTCTGCTCAGTTCAACAATATATGACGTTTCACCTATTCCCGGCAAAAGGTGAATTTTCATCTAATTTTCCTCTTAGACTGTCTTGCCATGAGCGATACTCTTTGGCTGGACAAGCGTGAGGCGCGTACCTGGAGAGCGCTGCAATTCATGCACCTTCGTCTCTCGGCGCAGCTGGCGAGGGACCTGGCCGAACATACAAGTCTCTCATACCAGGATTACGTAACTCTCGTCGCCCTTACCGACCAACCGGACGGCAGGCTCCGCCTATTCGAGCTCGCCCGCGCCATCGGCTGGGAGAAGAGCCGCCTTTCGCACCACGTCTCCCGAATGGGAGAGCGGGGACTGATTGCCAAAGAGAAGTGCGACCAAGACCGCCGCGGTGCGTTTGTGGTGGTAACCAAGGCGGGCCGCGAGGCGATCAAGGCGGCGGCTCCAAGCCACGTCGCCGCAGTGCGCCGGCTGTTTCTGGCTGAGGTGCCATATGACGAGCTGGACAACCTGGCTGATATCTTCGAAGCGGTCCTGAATCGCGTAGAGGCGGAGGAGAAGCCGTGCCCCGGCCAGGAGACAGTGGACCCCGGCGACTGATCGGCGTCGCGTCTCTCCGCTCGTTCGTGTTCGCGTGGGTATGCGCCGCATAGTCTTCACTTAGGCGAGGTTGTTGCTCGGCGCGCGGATGGCCCCGCTCAATTCGGCCAAGGGAGATGTAGCGTCCATGCCGGATGTGGTCCAGCGCCACCTGCTCGCGGTGGCCGCTTTCCTGGCTGCGTCAGTCGCGTTGGCCGCCTGCGGTCAAGGGAGTACCACGACTAGCACATCCGCTCCCTCCGCCACCGCTTCGACCATTCCGGTGTCGACCACGTCCACTAGCCCCACGGCAATTGCCGCCGGTTTCCAGCCACTGGCGATGAGCTTCGTATCACCGAGCCTGGGCTTTGCGCTCGGCCATTATCGCTGCTCCCAGGGCGAGTGTTATCAGTTGGTTCGCAGCACGGACGACGGGAAGAACTGGAGTCTGGTGGCACCCGCCGGCTCTGTTGTCGCCTCGATCAACCCCCAGGGTGTTTACTTTGCGGATGCCGCGCGTGGCTGGGTCTGGGGCAAGGGGGCGGCGTTTACGGCCAACGGCGGGAAGATTTGGAGCGTGCTCGTCCTGCCGGCAGGCTCCGTCGTGGATTCCATGGCGGTGGTGGGAGCCCAAGCCTACTTTCTGCTCTCAACCCCAACCTCTTCGCCGCCCGGCACCTACGTCACGTCTCTCTTCGAACAGAACTGGCAGGCAGGTGGCGGGACCACTCCGGTCGGTGGGTTCTCGCCGGTTGACACCCCGGCTCCAGCCGGAATGCTTGCTCCAGGCGCCTCGCTGCTTGGCGTGGACACCGGTCAGACAGGGACAGCCAGCCCCCTGTGGATCTATGATCCCACGGGCGGCTCGTCCACCTCGTTGCCCAACCCTTGCGCAGGCTCCGCTGGTTCTGCTTCGGTCCCCCTGATGAGCGGAGGGCGCTATCTGGCCGCTGGATCCGGCAATCCGGCGTCGCGGGCCAGGTTCCATGCTCTCTGCACGTCCGACCCCGGGGCGGGATCAAGCGCGAAACAACTCTACGAACTGGTCTATTCGACCAGCACGACTACGTCATCGAGCTGGACTTCACTTGGCGCCTCTGCGCCATTGGGTGGTCTTGCGACGGATTTTGCCACCTCTCCGGGCGCGAATTTCGCCATCGGCGCCGCCTCGGGTGCCTCCTTCGTCTACGCGCAGCAGACAGGGAATTCCACCTGGAGCTCTCTCACCGATTCCTCCCTCGGGGGTGCGCCCGTGACCCAACTGGAATGGGTCGACGACGCCCATGTCTTCGCTGTGATCGGGGGCCCCGAGGGAGCCGGTCTCGGGCCTTCGAGCGCTTCAGTGGCCTATTACTCAACCGATGGCGGCGCATCCTTCGCCAAGCTGACGTTCTGAGCGGGCAGCTAGGGCTCCGCCCGGCGCGCCCGAAGCGTTGGTGCCGGTGGCGGCAGGCGCCGGGGCGTTGACTTCCCGGGCCGGCATGCAAGAAACGGAACGACGCTTCCCCGGGCCAGGGCTCCCCATCCTTAGTCGAAGCGGTGAGCATGTTATTGCCTGCTGGGTGGTTGACTCACCGCCTCGTTTGGAGACAAACTGAATCCTGCCGCGAGCGCTTCTTGGCTTGTGGGGAAGACGAGAGGGGAGGGCGAATTGCCCACCGAAGAATCCGAATACTTGGCGGACATTGCCCGGCGGGTCACCTCGTCGTGGCCCTCCGGCCTGGACAGCGAGATCTCCTACCCCCTTGGCGAGGTGCCGATTACCACCTATCTTCGGCGTCGGGCCGCCCTCGCCCCGGAAGAGATCGCCATCTCCTTTTACGGATACGACATGACCTTTGCCGAGCTCGACGAGCAGAGTGACCGCTTCGCATCGCACCTGCGCGCTACGGGGATTCGTCCAGGCGACAGGGTCGCGGTGATGCTCCCGAACTGCCCGCAATTCTTCGTGGCATTTTACGGAATACTCAAGGCCTCAGCGGTGCTCGTTCCGGTCAATCCGATGTTCAAGGAGGTCGAGCTGACCTACGAGCTCGCTGACTCTGATGCACGCGTGCTGGTCTTCTGGGACGCCCTCGCCGCGATCGTCGGGGACGTTCGGGCCGAGTCGGTGGTCGAGCGTTACCTTTCGGTATCCATAGGAGAGTGTCTCCCCGAGAGCGGTCCGTACCGTGTGCCTGCGGGGCTCGACGCGCCGGCGGCACACCCCGCTTTTGCGACCCCCTTCCAGGAGGTCTTGGCGGGGGCACGGATGGTGGCGCTGGAGGAACCGGAGCTCGACGCCCTGGCAGCGCTCAACTATACCGGCGGGACCACGGGCATGCCAAAGGGCTGTGAGCACACTCAGCGCCACATGCTCTATACGGCGGTCACCGCCATCCAGACCCAGCGTCTACAGGAGGGCGTATCTCTCGTTTATATCCCGATCTTCTGGATTGCGGGGGAAGATGCCGGACTGCTTGTACCCGTGGTGGCGGGCACCCGGGTCGTCCTGCTTGCCCGCTGGGACCCCGAAGCGGTTCTCGCCGCGATAGAGATCTACGGCGTTACCACGATTATGGGCACGGTCGACAATTACGTGGAGCTTATGGACCTGGGTAATCCGGACGGCAGGAGCCTCGCCTCTCTGAGGTACGCGATGGCGATGTCTTTCGTCAAGCGTCTGAATCCTGAGATCAGGCGACGTTGGCGGGAGTTTTCCTCAGCGGATTGCCTTTTGCGGGAGGCGGCATACGGCATGACCGAAACCCACACCATCGACACCTTCACCCTCGGATTCCAGGACGGGGATGCCGACCTGCTCAGCGATCCTCCGGTCTTCTGCGGTCTGCCCATGCCCGGCACCGAGTTCAAGATCGTCGACTTCGAGACGGGCGAGCTGTGCGGACCCGGCACCGAGGGAGAGATCTGCGTGCGCTCGCCGTCGGTCACAACGGGATACTGGGGCAACGCCGAAGCGACAGCGGCCGCGCTCAAGGGTGGATGGCTTCATAGCGGCGACGCCGGGATGATTGACGAAGGCGGGTTCCTCCACTACATGGGGCGGCGCAAGGAGATGATCAAGGTCAACGGCATGAGCGTCTTTCCGGGCGAACTCGAGGTGCTGCTCAGTGCCTATCCGGGCATTGAGGCCGTAGCGGTGGTCGGTGTACCGGATGCCGCGAAAGGGGAGGTGCCGGTGGCCTTCGTCAAGCCCACGCCGGCGGCGAACTTGGATGCCACAGCAATTGAGGAGTGGTGTCGCAACCGCTTCGCCACCTACAAGGTCCCGGGGGTCCGGGTGGTGAGCCAGCTTCCTATGACGACGACGGGCAAGGTTCGCAAAGAGGCATTGCGCGAGCAGGCGCTGGATCGTGGCCCGGCTTAGGGCCATAGGGAAGGGCCGGCTGAAATTCAGCCGGCCCTTCCACTGAATTGGGTGGCGTCACCAAACCACCCGATGCGGAACGGAGTCACCAGACCGCCCGCAAAATCAGCCGACTTTCTCTCCTTTGTGCGCCTGCTCCTGGGTGACAGCCGAGGGATGGCGCGACATCGAGGACATTTTTGCCTCTTCCTTGCGATAGTCCAGGTAGAGGCCCGCGGCCGTAACCGCCAGGGTCAGCGCGGTGGCGAAAAGCATGAAGGGAAGATTCAAAATCAGCCAGTTCATTGGTTTCACTCTTTCGCACGCTCCACCTGCGGGTAAGAAGCTACGAAGCGAAGGTAATGAGAGGGTAATGCATCGTTCTCTGTTCGGAAATCTCCGAGCGATCGCAATCCGCGGCAGTGCCCGGACGCTCAGCCATCCGGCTTGAGCTTCGAGGAACCATCGGCGAGCAGGCTCTGGCTTTTACTCGCAAACGCGACGATGGTGGGCCGGCCGGGTTTAGACTGCCGCGCCGGTTCGATCAGGATAACATCGGGCCCGGTCGGCGCGCCCTCTGCGGCCCCGTACTCATCCTTGGTCGGTGGGGAGTGCTCAAACGTCCGAAGGTGGACCGGCCGCGGCGCGTCTAAGGCCGGCCGGCCGTTCGCTCAGGCACTCTTCCCTTTCTCGCTCATGTCAGGAAAGGGCTA
>JAJYPE010000191.1 GCA_021795585.1 Actinomycetes bacterium
ACGGCTGCCGGACCGGGAAATCTCCCCACAGCAGCTTGACAAAACCATAGGGACACCCCCCCAACCATTCAACGGTCATGGAGTGGACGGCGCAGTCGGCAATCTCCATGACCACTTCAGATCACCTCAAGCTTGCTGCAGCGTTCACCATCCCGTGGCCACGATCGCGCGCACCTGATGAGATCGGACGTTCAGTCCCGATTCCGCCACCACTCGGCAATATTCATGAGCCCGTCGGCAAAAAGGCGCTCATCCATGACCTTGACTTCTTTGGACAGTGCCGGCCTGAAGGCCATGTGGGCAATGACATCCCTTTCGATGTCCATTCCTGGGGCGATCTCGGTGAGTGTGACGCCTTGGTCGGTGAGGGCAAACACGGCTCTTTCCGTAATGTAAATGACTTCGTGACCCTCTGCACGCGCCAAGGCGGCGGAGAACGTAACTTCGGGCATTTCCGCGACGAACTTGGTAAACCGCCCCTCCCGCTTAACGCGCATGGCCTCCGGGGTCACCTCAACCTCCAGGCCGCCCGCGGTGAGTGTTCCGCTGAAGATCACCTTCTTCGTGTTCTGGGCAATGTTGATGAAGCCACCCGTTCCCATGATCTTGCCACCGAAGGCATGGACGTTGACATTGCCCGCCTGATCGACCTCGGCGAAGGAAAGCAGTGCGACGTCGAGACCACCACCGTCATAGAAGTCGAACTGGGCAGGCATGTCGAGAACCGCCTCGGTGTTGACTCCCGCGCCGAGGAAGATCCCCTGGATGGAGATGCCGCCAATGGGTCCGAGTTCGACTGTCAGGGTGAAGTCCTTGTGAATCCCCTCCTCCTGGGCGACGACTCCAACTCCGTCGGATATCCCGACACCGACGTTACCAACATCCCCCGGCTTGATTTCCAAGAGGGCTCGGCGCGCCACCACCTTGCGCATGTCAAGAGGAATGAGCTCGGGCTTCTCTGTCTCCACCTGGTAATCACCCGAGAACGAGCGATTAATGGTACCGAAATACAGTTGGGGCTGCTCCGGCTCGACGACTATGGCATCGACGAGGAAGCCGGGAACCTTTACGGCCTTGGGGTGCAAGGAGCGGGCCCTGGCCACGCGCTGGACCTGGGCGACGACGATGCCCCCATTGTTGTGGGTGGCTTGGGCCAGGGCCAAGGTGTCAAGGAAGGCAATCTCATCCTCCATTGAGAGATAACCCAGTGCGTCGGCGGTCGTCGCCCTGATAATGGCGAAATCCACAGGCACCGTCGGATAGTAGAGGTACTCTTTGCCCTCGATCTCCATCAGCTTGATAAGGTCCTCCTGGGTGACCTCGTTGAGCTTGCCGCCCCGGGAGCGCGGGTCTACAAAGGTAAGAAGCCCGACGTGAGTGAGGATTCCCGGATGGCCCGCCGCCGCTGCCCGGTAGAGCTGGGACATAACACCCTGAGGGAAGTTGTAGGCCTCGAACTCGTTGCGCGAGGCCATCTCGGCCAAAGTTGGGGACTGGCCCCAGTGGCCGCCGATGACTCTCTTGGCAAGGCCGGCAATGGCCAATGGGGACATGCCACGCGTGGCCCTGTCACCAAGCCCCGAGGAGTGAACGATCGTCAATCCGCAAGGAGAGCCCTCGGCAGCGGCCCGCTCTGCCAGGGCGTCAATAATGGTCGTCGCCTCGTTCAGCCCGCCACCAGCGCCGAGAATGGCCAGCGTTGCGCCGTCAGGGATCCAGCTCACCACTTCCTTGGCGCTGACCTGGGGGACCATTTGGGCGCGCATGTGGCGCCGGCTATGGCGCATCAGGGCCTGCTTGACCTCCAACCGCGTCGAGTCATTCTTTGCGTCGGGCATTTGTGCTTTCTCCGCTTGCCGATTTAGGCGGCGTAGTCGATCCACTATGGAGTTGGGAAAGGCGTCCAAGGCCGACTTGGAACACCCGGATGATGCCTAGCGCCAGCCGCCGGTGGCCAGCGAGTCGAATAGCGCGCCCTTGGAACGCAGAGCGTCGCGGGCGATCACGATGCGATGAATTTCGGAGGCACCGTCATAGATGCGCGAGACCCGGGCGTCGCGGTAATAGCGCTCTATGCTCAACTCCTTGCAATAGCCCATGCCTCCGAAGATCTGGACAGCGCGGTCAACGACGCGCCCGACGGCCTCCGCCGCGTGAACTTTGACCATGGCAATCCAGTCGCGAGCATCACGCCCCTGATCGATTTCCCACGCCGCTCGCAGCAGGAGGGTGCGCGCGGCGTTGACGTCGATGACGCTGTCGGCGATCATCTGCTGGACCATCTGGAACTCCCCAAGGCTTTGGCCGAACTGCTTGCGGTCCTTGGCGTAGTCGAGCACGAGATCGAGCACGTGGGAGGCCTTACCCACTGCGCGAGCGCCGACCTGGGCCAAACGCACGCGACCGAGAGTGTTGAGGATTTGGGTGAAGCCGGTTCCTTCGTCGCCGAGCATGGCTTCCGATCCGAGCACGACATTGTCAAAGAAGAGCTCGACGTGGCTCGTGCCCCTCAGTCCCATCATCTTCTGGTCTTTGCCTACGGACAAGCCATCGAGGGACTTGTCGACGAGGAACAGGCTGATGCCCTTGGATCCGGCTGACGGGTTGGTGACGGCCGAGATGATGAAGAAATCAGAAAATAGTCCGTCGGAGATGAAGTGCTTGTTGCCGTTGAGGATCCAGGAATTCCCGTCTCGTAGCGCAGTTGTCTTGATTTTCGCCGCATCCGAGCCGGCGTCGGGTTCGGTGATGGCGATGGAGCAGGTGCGCTCGCCGCGTACGCACGGCCGAAGCCACCGTTCCTGTTGCAGCTCGTTGGCGGCGAAGAGCGCCTCGTAGACGTTGCCGAAGGCTCGCCTGACCAGGATGTCGGTGGTGTGGCCGAATTGCTCCTCGACCAACATGGTCTCCACCGCGTTGAGCCCGGCGCCTCCAAATTTTTCCGGTACGTTCATGGCGTAGAGGCCTAGCGCCTGGGACTTTTTGAAGATCTCGCTCGCCTTGTCAGGGGCGAGCTCGCCAGAATCCTCTACCTCTTGCTCCAACGGCTTGAGCTCGTTGGCGATGAAGCGCCTAATGGTGGCAAGCAGGGCTTCCATTTCTTCGCTGACAGAAAAATCCATTGTTGATCCTTATCGAGGGTTGGACTCCGGCACCGCGGCCGAGGGATGCGCCGACATGAGGTATGGGGAACCGGCGCAGAGGTCCGAAAGCTCAGCGGCTGCGGCCAGGAGAAATCCCGAAAGCGCCTCCAATCTGTCCCGGCTCAGCCTGACGGACGGGCCTCCAATGCTTACAGTTCCCACGACCAGCCCGGAGGTGGGATGGTAGACAGGCGCCGCAATCGCGGACATTCCGGGAGCGGAGCTCTCTACGACCAGGGCGTAACCGCGCTGGCTGGTTTCGGCAAGTACGGCGATGAGCTCGCTGACGGTGCGTGGCGCGTTTGGGCCGTATTGCCCTTCGCCGGCCAAGCCTTGCTGCATGACCAGGCGGACCGCCTCGGCCTCATCGAGTTGGGCCAGCCATGCATGCCCGGATGCCATGCAGGACAACTGGGCGACATCACCCATTTGCGCGTCGTAAATGAGCCCGCTACGTGCGCCTTGGGCTTTTGCCACCCATACTTGGCGGTCACCGTCGATGATTCCGAGTCGCACAAGCTCGGCGGATTCCGCAGCCAGCCGGTCCAAGACTGGCTGTGCCGCATCCACGACGCCGATGTGGGCTAAATGCTGAAACGCCAGGGAGACCAGGCCCATGGTCAAGAAGTAGCTCCCGCCGGCGGTGTCCTGGCGCACGAGGCCCAGGCGGACCAAATCGGCAAGCAGTCGAAAGACGCCGCTCTTGGGCAAATCCAGTTGCTCGGCAATTTCGCCAAGCGCCATTCCTTGCGGAGCGTAAGCCAGAAGCTTTATAGCTGCCATGGCTCTATCAAGTTGTCCTGCTGACATAACTAGAACGATAGACGCAAATGGAATGGTATTCCACTTAATGTAGGAAACTAGTTAGTTTGCCGGCTCGACCAGGGATTCGGGTTGCGCGCTTGCGGCGCCGGCGCCGGCGCCGGCGCCGAGGAGCATCCACAGCCCAGCGAGCACGACAAACATTCCGACCAAGGAGAGGGCGCGGACTTGCTCCCCCAATGCAAGCCAGCCCCAACCGACGCCGAAGACGGGAACGAGATAGGAGACGTAAGAGGCGCTGACAGCACCGGCTGA
>JAJYPE010000192.1 GCA_021795585.1 Actinomycetes bacterium
CTCGGAGTCGGTCTCGGTGGCCACCTTCTCGTTCGACATCCCGTCCACGAGGTCGTGGTAGTAGATGTCGCGGCCTTCGGCCATGGGGATGTCCGCGCCGGTGCGTTGAACAACGACGACCTTCTCGATCGACGGAGTCTCACCAAGTGCGCTGTCCGCGTACTGCTTCAGCGCGACCCGGCCGCCATTTCGCCAGGATTCGTCGCAGGTGATCAGAACCTTGGCCTCGGAGTCGTTGATGCGGTCCCTGAGCGCATCGGCGGAGAAGCCGCCGAAGACCACGGAGTGGACGGCGCCCAGGCGGGCAACGGCGAGAAGGGAGATGGGGAGTTCGGGAACCATGCCCATGTAGATTGCGACCCTGTCGCCTTTGGTGACCCCCAGGGACTCCAGACCGTTGGCGAGCTTGTTCACCTCGTGGTACAGGTCCCGGTAGGTGATGGTGCGGGTGTCGCCCGGCTCACCTTCGAAGTAGTACGCGACCTTGTCGCCCTTATCGGCCAGGTGGCGATCGAGGCAGCTCTCGGTGACGTTCAGCTTGGCGCCTACGAACCACTTCGCGAATGGTGGGTTTGACCAGTCCAGCGCCTGGGTCCAACCGCTGCGCCATTGGATGTGGCGAGCTTCGTTCTCCCAGAATTTGATGTAGTCGTCACCCTCGGCATAGACCGATTCCGAGCCGAGGTTTGCCTGGGCGCGAAAGGCGTCGCTCGGGGCGAAGGTCCTCTGCTCGCTCATGAGAGCTTCGATGGTCACAGCCTTGTCGTTGGACGACTCCGGCATTTGGTCCCCCTTCTGTGTGACAAACGTCATGTCGATGAATTGCCCTGATATTACGCACGCGAACCGGAGATGTCCAATGTGGCACAGAATTTTCCAATGATTAGATAGGAGCGTCCGGTTTGACAGGGTGAAAATCGAACGTCGGACAGCGTTTAGCTGGGCGACGGCGTCCGAGGCACGAGGTGATTTCAGGCGTTTCCCCGCTCAGGCAGCGGGGATTCGTATCCGCTTTGACGCCTCTTCAAGCTCTTCGTAGATGGAGTCGAGCGCGACAAACGGCGCGGAGAAGTAAGCCTTGAAGCGGTTTATGTCGAGCCCGCGTTTTTCGAACTCGGGGCCGATTGTGGCCAGCCTAAATGGCGTGCGCAGCCGGTTGGAGAGCAAATAATCGTAGAAGACGTCCTGGCGCGCGGCTCCATGGGCGAGCTGAACCAATGCGGCGACGAGGCCGGTCCTGTCCTTGCCGGCAGTGCAGTGGACCAGGGTCGGCTCCGGTGAGGTGGCAATCTCCGAGGCCACCTCGAGGAGGTCCCCAAGATGCAGCTCCAGAATGGACTCGTACATTTCGATCATGTCCCAGCTGGTTATCGAGGTGATGCTGCCTTCGAAGATCCCCAGCACCCCGTCGTCGTAGCCGGCGATCCTCCCGGCAATCGGTACGCCGATGACCTCGATTCCGGCCGCTGAAAGGTCGGGGGTGGGCAATAGGGCCACCTCCTCAGGGCGGCGCAGATCGAAGACGCGCTTGATCCCGAGGGCTTCCATCTCGGTTATGTCGGTCCCGGTTATCCGGCCCAGGTTCTCGCTTCGGAAGAAGCGCCTCCAGGACATTGGCCCGCCGGTTCCGGCGTAGCCGCCGAAATCACGGAAGTTGGTCACCCCCTCCATCTCGAGGCGGTTGGCGGCGAAGGTGAAGGTTCGCTCCGAAGCCGAAGCCACGATCACGGCCCGATTGGGGTGGATGGAGTCACCAAGCGGCGCTGCACGCAAAGTGCCGGCTGCCATGCGCGGGAGTTCCAGGCGGGCAAGCTCGTTCCCGCTCAGCCCCAGGACATCGACGGACATCTCGCCAAGATCCGAGAGCGCCAAGGCACGGAGTTCGCGTCCAAGCCCGTCGGCCGGCACGATGGCCAGGCGCATAGGCGATTCGTAGCCCTCGATGATTCTCATGCTGCCAATCTATTTTGGCCAGGCAGAACCCGAGGTACCAACCGTTTCAACACCAAGGCAGCGGGGCACCGGCCGGATCCTGGCCGGGAGCGGGCAGGGTCGCGATCGAGCGTGCCTGGATCCAGGAGGCCGGCGTGGCGCCGAGCAGCGCGCCGAAGGCGGGCAGGCTCACTCTTGCGGTTGCACGCACGCAGATGGAGTTGCCCTCGATCGCGGTGTTCACCGCGTCCACCCTGTATCCGTGGGTCGCGGCTTGGCCGAGCTGGCCCCTTGCGATCGCCTGGGCCAGGGCGGGGTCGATGGCAACCTGCGAATCCTGGTACAGCTGCGCGGCGCTCAGCTGGTCTACCGCCGCCGCGGCGGCGGCCTCGACCCTGTTCTCCAGCTCGGCCTTGGCCACGTAGAGGTAGTCGAGATCCAAAACCAGGGCGGCGAGTGAAACCGCCACCAGCGCAATGGCGGGCACCAGCAGCAGGACCGATCCCCGCTCACCCCGGCGCCGGCTCATGCGCAGGCCCCGGTCAGCGACAACGGCTGGATTGTCGCGCTGGTCAGAACCATGCCCGGAAGCATCGGGAGCGGGATCCGCAGTTGAACCTGCTCCCCGGCGCATCCGGGGGCCATGGCAACGCTCGCGGCCAGCCCCGCAGCCGAGACACCCATGGCCGCGAAGGTCGCCTGCGCCTCAGCGTTGGCGCCGGCGGCCCCCACGGGAGCGTGCGTCCGCTGGACGATACGCGCGACATTGCGCAGCGCCTCGCTGAGCGCCTGCTGGGTGCGGGTCGCCGAGGCCGTGAGGGCGAGCAGGTATGCGCCGAAGACCATCAGCAGGCAAAGAGCCGCGGCCGCCAGCGCAACGTCGAGCATTCCGGCTTCGCGGTCCCGGCTCATGCCGGCTCGGCGGCAATCGCCGCGCGGCCCACCATGGTCGTCTCCAGGGGCGCCACGCCTGGGATCGAGGCAATGGGAAGGCGGGTGGAAACACGGGCAACCACCTCGCCGTCCCAGGGGCGCAGCGACAGGGTTGCACCCTGGGCCAGGCTGCCGAGATCCGCCCGCTCCTGGGCGGCGATGGCCGCCCAGGGCATTATTCCGGAGGTGCCCAACGCCCCGGCCGCCAGGCGGGCGACGTCCTGCGCGGTGGCCGAAAGCCGCACTTGCGCGGCCGCCAGACGAGCGAGCGAGACGATGAGCTCCAGGGCGGCAAGGGCGACGAGGATTCCCACCAGGGCGGGCACATACCCGCTGCCGTGGTCACCGTGGGGCCGCCTGCGCGGGTGGGCGGACACCATCACTGCCCCAGCTGGGCCACTTGGTTGTTGATGGCGGCGGTGGCCGTGCCCATGGTGGCCTTGAAAGCGATCCACAACATGACTCCGAGGAAGGCGAATATGAGCACCGCGATGGCCGAGGAGACCACGCCCTCGCCGCGCTCGCTTCCTCCCGTTCCCATGCGGGCCGCAATCGCCCCGCCGGCCCTCTCGGCTTGTGCAAGCAGCCAAATTGCCGCGTAGATTCCCACTGGTCTTCCTTTCCTAACCGAACTCGTCGGAGGTTTACTGGTGGCGGTGCCTGGCCGCAAGTGGGAGTCCGATACGTTCCGCCGGCGCTTTCAGCCGGCAACCGAGCGCATCACGGCTACGAAGGGGACGAAGATCATCACCACCCCCGGAACCAATGCTGCAATCGTGATGGGAATCCAGATCTTCTGGGAGTCCTTCTCCATGGCCGCCAGGGCTTCCCGATGCGCCTCCGCCCGCAGGCCGGCAGCGGCGGAACGGGCGGCTTTCACCATGTCGGCGCCGCTCGCGCCGCCGAGGAGGGTGACCAGACGCGTCATGGCCGGGCCGGGCCAGCGCCGGGCCGCCTCCGCGCCGGCCTCGGAGGCGCTCATTCCGCTGCGCACTCCGTTGCTGATGAGGGCAAACACGCGGCCCGACGCCCCGTCCTGCTCACCCAAGCGGGCTAGGGCGGCGCTCAGCGAGAAGCCGCTGGCCAAATAGACCGCCAGCTTCTCGACCGAAAGCGGCAGTTCGGCCTGCATCTGCTTGCGCTCCCGCCGCTCCCGGCCGAGTTGGGCTCCGAGAGGCGCGGCGAGGGCGGCGGCCCCGGCAAGGGCGGCAGGAATCGCCTGCGCGTCGCGCCCGGTGGCCAAAAGCCCGAGAGCCAGGGCCATGCACATTGCGGCAGCCGCTACGGCGCCGCCTCCTGCCCTCGAGGCGCCCTTCGG
>JAJYPE010000193.1 GCA_021795585.1 Actinomycetes bacterium
CAGCGGGCCGTTCGCCCAGGTGGCGAGTGCGCTTGGTCTGGGATGGCTGGCGACGCTGCTCTACGCTGACGCGGTGCTTTCACCGGCGGGCACGGGCAACGTTTACCTTGCCTCGACCGCGCGCGTGGTCTATGCGCTTGCCAACAACAAGTATCTGCATCCGGTCTTCAGGAAGCTGAATCCGCGCTCGTCGGTGCCGTTCCTGGGACTGATTGCCACCCTGATCGTTGGCATCCTGGCCCTGTTGCCGTTCCCAACCTGGCAGAGCCTGGTCGGCGTCATCTCGGCTGCGACCGTGTTCACCTACATGATCGGCCCGATCTCGGCATCCGTCTTGAGGAAGACCCACGACGACGCCCACCGGCCGTTCCGCCTTGGTGGTCTCTCGGTGATCTCGCCGCTGGCATTCGTCATGGGTACCTTGATCATTTATTGGACCGGTTGGAACATCGACTGGAAGCTGGTTTTGGCGATCCTCGTTGGAACCATCATCTATGCCATTGCCGCCTCCCGCTCGGGCACCAGCCTGCAAAAGGTTGACGGGGCATCGATGAAGAGCGCGGCCTGGCTGGTGCTCTACCTGGTCTTCCTGCTCGCAATGACTTATTTTGGCTCCTCGGCATTCGGGGCGCCTTACAACCATGGCAAGGGCCTAATCGAGTATCCGCTCGACCTGGTCGTTGTCGCCGTCGCTGGTTTCATCTTCTTCTATGCGGGCGTGGCCTCCGGCCGCCGCACGGAGGAGAGCGAGGCCGCGGTCGCCAACGCTGCTGCTAATCGGTTGACAACGGAAGGCGCATAACCACTAATAAAGGGCGGATCGCCGCCAGAGCGATCCGCTTGTCCCCGGCGGGGCCCGACGGCTCGACCTTACGGTCGGCGTCGGGTCCCGCGCGTTTCAACGGGGCCCTATCGGCCCACATCAGGGCATCCGGAGGCTAAGCTGGTCCGGAACGCTTTATGCGCCTGCCGGCGTGGCTTGCCGCTCTGTGCGAAGTCGCACCGTATTGCTTCTGCAGCTGCCAGTTGAGCATGGCTAGGAATTCCGAGACATGCTCAACTGGGAACTGCAGGGAGAGCCGATACAGGCCGGGCCGCAGCCGCATGAGCGTTTAACATACCTGTTCAAGCGCCGTGCCAGAGTGGCTGAGGCGCACGTCAACCTGAGGAAACATGACAAACCCAATCAAGGTCGAGCGGGCCATTTCCGGCTCCGACAAGACCATCTCGTTCGAGGCCGGCAAGCTGGCCCCGTTGGCCAGCGGAGCCGTCGTCGGACGCCTTGGCGACACCATGGTTCTCGCCACCGCCGTCGCTGCCAAGGGTGTGCGCGAGGGTATCGACTTCTTCCCGCTCACCGTGGATATCGAAGAGCGGATGTATGCAGCCGGCAAGATTCCCGGCTCCTTCTTCCGCCGCGAGGGCCGGGCGACGGACTTCGCCGTCCTGGCGGCGCGCCTGATCGACAGGCCGCTTCGCCCTTGCTTCCCCTCCGACTTCCGTCACGAAGTGCACGTCGTCGGTACGATTCTCGGAGCCGACCAGGAAAATCCCTACGACGTTCTGGCCATCAACGCCGCTTCGGCTGCACTGATGATCTCCGGCATCCCCTTCCAGGGCCCGGTTGGCGCTGTGCGCATCGCCTACAACGCCGAGGGGCAGTGGAGCCCGCATCCCACCTATCAGGAGGGTGACACATCGTCCTTCGAGCTCGTGGTGGCCGGGCGCGAGGTGACCGATGGCCCCAACACGGGCGACATCGGCATCATCATGGTCGAGGCCGGCGGCACGGAGTCGTCCTGGGACAATTACCAGGGCGGAGCCCCCAAGGTGACCGAGGAGGTCATTGCCGAGGGTCTTGAGCTGGCCAAGGGATGGATTCGGGAGTCGATCGCCCTTCAGCGTGAGCTGGCTGCGGCGGTCGGCCATGTCGAGCCGATGCAGTACATTTCGGTGAGCGACTACACCCCCGAGCTGGCTGCCCGCGTTGAAGAGCTGAGTGTTGAGGAGCTGCGCGCAGCAAACGCCATCTCCAGCAAAGCCGAGCGCTATGCCGCCAACGACGCCGTTGCCGCCAAGGTCAATGCGGCCTTGGCCGAGGAGTTTCCCGGCGCAGGGCAGCAGATCGCCCACGTGCTTCGCAAGCTGACCAAGCGTGTCATCCGTGAGCGCATCGTCAACGAGGGTGTCCGCATCGACGGCCGCGACCTCACCACCATCCGGCCCCTAACCGCAGAGGTCGACCTGATTCCGACCGTGCACGGCTCGGGTCTCTTCCAGCGAGGCGAGACACAGGTCCTCAACGTCTGCACCCTTGGCATGCCCAAGATGAACCAGATGCTCGACAACCTGGGCGTGGATGAGTTCAAGCGCTACATGCACCACTACAACTTCCCTCCCTTCTCGACCGGCGAGCCGGGCTTCATGCGTGGACCTAAGCGCCGCGAGATCGGCCACGGCCTGCTCGCTGAACGGGCGCTGGTGCCGGTGATCCCGAAGCACGAGGAGTTCCCCTATACCCTGCGCCTGGTCTCCGAGGTCCTCTCCTCCAACGGCTCGAGCTCGATGGCCTCGGTCTGCGGCTCGACACTTTCGCTGATGGATGCGGGCGTGCCGATCAAGGCGCCGGTCGCGGGCATCGCCATGGGCCTTGTCTACCATGAAGGCGTCTACCGTACCCTCACCGACATTCTCGGTGACGAGGACTTCTTCGGTGACATGGACTTCAAGGTTGCCGGCACTGCCGACTTCGTGACCGCGCTACAGCTCGACACCAAGATCGACGGCATTCCGGCCAACGTGTTGGCTCAGGCGCTCTCCCAGGCCAAGACCGCACGCCTTACGGTGCTGGACGTAATTCATTCGGCCATCGCCGCGCCGCGTCCGGAGCTGAGCCGCAACGCTCCCAAGATCGTCACCTTCGAGATCCCGCTGGACAAGATGGGCGAGGTGATCGGCCCGAAGGGCAAGGTCATCAACGCCATCCAGCAGGAGACCGGCACCGACATCAGCCTGGATGAGGCCGAGGGAATCGCCACCGTCACCATCGGCGGCAAGGAGACCGAGGCAGTCGAGGCGGCTCGCGAGCGGATCGAACTCATCCTCAACCCGCCGTCCGCGGAACTCGGTGCCATCTACACCGGCAAGGTTGTCGGAATTGCCAAGTTCGGCGCCTTCGTGAACATCCTGCCCGGACGTGACGGCCTTCTCCACATCTCCAAGATTGGAGGCGGCAAGCGCATCGACAGGGTCGAGGACGTGCTCATGCTGGGCCAAGAGCTCACGGTTGTGGTCGACGACATCGACCCGTCCGGAAAGCTCTCGCTCTCGCTCGTCAAGGAGGCCACCGAGGCCGAGTCCGAGGATGGCGAGGAGACGCCCGAGGCCCGCGAAGGTGCCGTTTCCTTCGAGGACGCCTTCGAGAACGAGCTGCTCGAGGAGTACGGTGATCTCGGCCCAGGGACCGATGGCGGCCGTGGAGAGGCGCACGCTGCGCGTCCGCGCCGCAATCGTCCCCGGCGCGAGGGACGGCGCTAGCCACTCGAGCGCTCCCGCGGGGGCATGAGTTGAACGAGGCATGGGGGCGAGATGGCTGAGACGAGGGTGGCGGTCTTCGGAGCTGGCGGCAAGATGGGCAGGACTGTCTGTCGGGCCGTCATGGATGATCCGGAGCTGGTGCTCTCCGCGGCCCTCGACCCCCGCCTTGCCGGAATCGATCTGGCCCAGGCGACCGGCATCAACGGCACCGGCATCCAGATCGTCTCCTCTCCCGAAGGGCTGGCCCCTGGAAGCATCGATGTCGCGGTGGACTTCACCCGCGCCGAGGCTGCCGTCTCCAACGCCCTCTACTGCGCAGGTGCCGGCATACACGCCGTCATAGGTACTACCGGCATCGGCGAGCACGAGATGGCCCGGATCGAGGAGGCCTTTACCGCGTCCTCGGCAAACTGCGTCGTGGCGGCGAACTTTGCCATCGGCGCGGTGCTAATGATGAAGTTCGCGGCGATGGCGGCTCCATTCTTCGAGACGATCGAGGTTGTGGAGCTCCATCACGAGAACAAAGTGGACGCCCCGAGCGGAACCGCACTCACAACCGCCAAGCGGATGGTTGAGGCCCGCCGCGGTGAGCCGCTGCTGGCAGATCCGACCACCTCGTCTCTCGAGG
>JAJYPE010000194.1 GCA_021795585.1 Actinomycetes bacterium
GTCGCTGGCACGCGCATTGCGAAGAGACCTAGGCGTCGCGCGGTCCGACCGCATCCCTAGCTCAGTCACCCGGCCTCTCAATGCCAGGGGAGAATGCCGCCCGGATAATCGAGGGAAATAGCCGATAACTCGTATTGGGCTTGGCAACGGACCCTGGCAACAGCTGCCACCCGGAAAGGTGTCCGGGAACGGAACGCGTGCGGAATCGAAATCATAGGTGCGCAACGCGCAAGGGTGTTCTGAGCTCGAGGCTCAAAGTCAGGGAGCGTGGCGGCGTTTTGATTACGAGAAAATGAATTGAAAAAGGGGTATCGGACACTGAGCGCTGAATGAGGTAAACTCATCGCCGCCGGACGAGGGGGGCCCACGGACCGGTGAGGGCGCGCCGAGGGTAGGGGCGCCTTTCTTTGGTAATCACGGGGGGAAATAAATGAAAGCTTCACGGCTCGCGTCTCTAGTGGGCGTCCTGGCAATGGGGGTCGTGGCTGCTGCCTGCGGGTCAAGTGCTTCGAGTTCGTCGGGGTCGAGTGGCTCATCATCGTCTGCGGGCGCCGCGCCGGCTCAGATCACTATCGGGACCACATACTCGGGTTCGGGTTCGTTCGCTGTCTCCTCGCTTGCCGAGTTAGGCGGACTTAAGTTCTGGATCAGCCACGAGAATGGCAAGGGCGGCGTCTACGTGGGCGCCTACAAGAAGCGGATTCCAGTCAAGCTCGTTGCCTACAACGACCAAAGCGACCCTGCCACCGCAGGAGTTCTCACCAACCAGCTCATAACCCAGAATCACGTCAACATCCTGACCGCTGACTTTGGCTCGGTGCTCACAGCGCCGGCGGTTTCCATTGCCCAGGCCCACCACATGGTGCTCTTCGACCAGTCCGGCACGGGTATTCCCTTCTTCACGCCGTCCAATCCGTACATTGTCCTGTGCAACCTGCCGGTCTCGTCCATCTGGCCGACGGTCCTGAGCAACTTCCTAATCGCCAAGCACATCAACAATGTGGCCATCCTTTACGGAACGAACGACTTCGACGCCTCGCAGGCGACGACACTCCAGAGCAAGCTGACCAAGGCCGGAATCAAGGTTGCCTATTACCAGGGAATCCCCACTTCCACGACCAGCTATGGCACGTTGCTCAACACCATCCACGCCACCAATCCCGGCGCGGTGCTGGAGCTCGGATACCAGCCCAATGACGTAGCATTCCTTCAGGCGGTGCAGAGCTCCGGCCTCCACTTCCCGATGGTCTTCACGGTGTTCCCCGGGCAGCTTCTTTCCCTGTTCCAGCAGGATGTCGGGACGCAGGGGCTGGCGTATACCTACACCTACGCGACCAACTACTTCCACAACTACACCTCCGTCAACGAGGGCATGACCACCTCGCAGTTCCTGACCCAGATCGCGAAGGCGGCTCCGCAGGCGAACAATACCGTTGGTCTTCTCGGATACAACACCGGTTTGGTCATCCAGGCGGTGCTCAAGCAGGCGAAGTCCCTGTCCCAGACCGATATCCGCGCTGCGGCCACGGCCGTGTCGGGCCATCTCAACACGCTTGACGGGAACTTTGTCATCAACTCGGAGGGTGCTCAGATCGGCGAGCTCCTGCCGCTCGGCCAGTTGGTGCCAAGCTCGGGCAGCGCTGCCATGAAGGTGGTCTACCCAAGCAGCCAGGCGCAAGCCCAGGCTGTCTATCCGATGCCCTGAGCCTGAGCCTCAGAACACCTGGACGACCCATCTACACCTCGGACCCCAGGGGCGCGCTCCGCGCCCCTGGGTGACTAAAGGATTCTCTTGCTCGTCACTTACGCGATAATCGCGGGCCTACTCCTAGGCATCTTCTATGGGATGATGTCGATGGGACTTAACGTCGTCTTCGGCATCCAGCGCATCATCAACCTTGCCCACGGGAGCATGGTCATGTTGGGCGGTTTCGGGGCCTGGGAGCTCTACTACGCCCTGCACATAAACCCCATCGCTGCGGTCTTCATCATGATCCCGGTGACCGTTGTAATCGGCTTTCCGCTGTATTACCTGCTGATTCCGCGGCTCAAGCGATCCCAAGACTACGAGACGCTGTCCCTGGTCCTTTTTTTCGGCCTCGCCGAGGTGATCCAGGCGCTGGCCACCATAATCTTTGGAAACAACCAGCGCAACCTTCCGATCACCTCAATACCCTCGCATCCCGTCCATATCTTGGGGCAGGACTACCAGGCCAGCTGGTTGGTGGCAGCCGGCGTGGCTCTTCCGATCATGGCCCTCTTCCTCTACTACCTCTATTGGACCAGCCTCGGGCGACAGACTCGTGCCGTGATGGCCGATGAGCGTGAGGCGGCCATCGTCGGCATCAACACCAGACGGGTCTCCGCGCTCGCGTTTGGAATCGGACTTGCACTGGCCGTCGCCTCCGGCGGGATGGCGATATTCATTCTCGGCGGTGTCAGCCCAGCCGACGGAGCCAGCGTGACCATCACCGCCTTTGCCATCATCGTGCTCGGCTCGCTTGGCAATCCGATCGGAGCGGTGATTGGTGGGATTCTCTTCGGGATTGCAAACCAGCTCGCCCAGGTCTATGCAACCAGCTGGTCAGCCATGGTCCCCTACGTCCTTGTCCTCGCTGTTATGCTCCTGCGGCCGCAGGGAATTCTCGGGAAGCGCTCAAGAGTTGTCTAATACCCCAGTTGCCGCCGCGGCGCGAACCACTGTCCTCTTGCGCCTTCGCAGGGCCGTTGAGCCGCGGGCGCGGCTGTCCGACCTCGCCGCAGTCGTGGTTCCGCTGGTGGGATTCGCTCTCGCACTGAAGATCTACAGCAATGAACTGCTCGTCATCTACATGATGGTCTATGTGGTGATGACACAGGGCATCAACCTCACCTACGGCTTTACCGGGTACCTGCCATTTGGGTATTTCGGCTTTTTCGGCGCCGGCGCCTACGTAGGGTCTTTGGCCATCCTGGACCTGCACATACCGGCGGTGCTGGGTGTTCTGGCGGGAGGGATCGGTGGACTCGTCTTCGGTTCGCTGCTCGTTCCCCTCTTTCGCCTTAGAGGCGCCTACTTCGCGATCGGCACGCTGGCGGCGGGGCTCGCACTACTCTCGGTGGTCTCCGACCCCTCCTTGACCGGCATCACGAACGGTCCGTACGGCCTCAATCTGGCGTCCGTCTACTCCTCGGGCCAGACCTACGTTTCGGCCGTTGTTCTCGTAGGCATCGCCTTGGTGGCGGTGTACATAACCCGCAACTCCCGCTTTGGCCTATCGCTGAGGGCTATGAAGCAGGATGCCTACTCCGCTTCCATGGCGGGCGTCAATGTGGTCAAGATGCGAACCATCGCCTGGCTGGTTGCCGCTTCGCTGGCTGGCGGAGCCGGGGCGATATACGCCTGGGCGACAACGGTCTTTTACCCATCGGCCGTCTTTGACCCCACGATCTCGGTTCTGGCCATCGTCTTTGCAATCTTCGGAGGGGTCGAGAGCCTCTGGGGACCGACGATCGGAGCAATATTGCTCTACGCCATATACGCCATCATCGGCGTCTCCAATCCTCAGTACTTCGAGCTTATTTATGGTCTTATCGTGGTGATTCTTGTCCTCTTTGCGCCCACCGGACTAGTGGGGCTTGCAAAAGCCGCCATGAGTCGCTTCGCCAAGAATGAGGTGACCATCGGTGGCTGAAGAACTACTCGGGGTCAGGGGTATCACTAAGCATTTCGGGGGGTTCGTCGCCCTGGACGGCGTCTCTTTTTCGCTTGGCGCCGGTGAGGCGCTTGGCCTGGTCGGGCCCAACGGTTCCGGGAAGACGACGCTGGTGAACGTGGCTTGCGGGCTCTTTCCCCCGACCAAGGGTGAGATCCGGCTGGCCGGCGCCAGAGTGGATGGTCAGCCTGCCCACAAGGTTGCCCGCAAGGGGATAAATCGCACCTTCCAGATTCCCCGGCCGTTCCACACCTTGACGGTGAGGGAGAACATCAGCCTCGCCATCGGACATTGCCCCCGCGCCGGCCTCTCCATGGAGGAGATCCTCTCTTTCTGCAATCTCGCCGAGGTGAGCACAAGGAAAGCGGGGATGCTGACTGCGGCACAGCAAAAGCGCCTGGACCTGGCACGGGCCCTCGCTCTAGGGCCCTCGGTGCTGTTCGTGGACGAGCTGG
>JAJYPE010000195.1 GCA_021795585.1 Actinomycetes bacterium
GAGCGCTTGCACGTTCAACTGGTTCGGCCACCAATCCCGGTTGGTGCGGATAGGCATTCCGCCGATCTCTTCGGTCGTTGGCGTTTTGTCAGTCATTGTCCCCTCTTTCTGGTGAGCGTTAGTTACCGGTGGTCTCTTCGGTCGTGGAGGCACTGTGGCTGCCCCGACTTGCTTGGCATTTGGGGCAGTATCCCCAGTAGGTGACTTCGGCTTCGTCGAGCACGTACCCGTGCGTTTCGGATGGCGTCAGGCATGGACGGTGGCCGACCGCGCAATCGACGTCGGCAACCGCGCCGCACAGCCGGCAGACGATGTGGTGGTGGTTGTCACCGACGCGCAACTCGTACAGGGCGGGGCTCCCGGCGGGCTCGATTCGCCGTACCAGCTCTCCTTGCACCAGCGTCGCGAGCACGTTGTAGATCGCCTGGGCGGAAACCGTGCCTAGCTCGCTACGCACCTGCCGGATCACGGTTTCGGTGTCCGCGTGCGGACGCTGGATCAGGACGCCAAGCGTGGCGAGCCGGGGACCAGTCGTGCGAAGCCCGGCGGCCCTCAGCATCTCGACGAAGCTCTCGCGCGACGCGTCCTGCAATGGTTCGGTAGCTATCATTGCTCAAAGAATAGCATACTTCTAATTATGGAGTAACTCAAAAGATCGTCTTTGTTGCCACCGGGTTGTGGGCCCGTAGGTTTTGGGGTGGGAATCCGCTGGCCGGAGGGCCCTCGCAATGTGCGAACGGCATCAACTGCTCTCGCCCGCTCCATTAGCCTTCGTCTCGGAGGACGAGTTTCGGATCAGCGGCGCATGCCGTTCGATCGGGGGTCTCCGTGAATGACGCACAAGATGAGCGCGCGCTGCGTGCGCCAGGCGAATCCAAGGTGCCGTTGGTGCCTGAGCGCCCGCCCGTCTCACCTCTTGGACTGACGGCGGCCCAAGTTGCCGAGCGCGTCTCGGCGGGGCTCGACAACGCGGCACCCGAGGCGACATCCAAGTCGACCATGGAGATCATGCGTTCCAACATCATGACCAGGTTCAACCTGATCCTCGGAACGCTGCTGGTGGCGATCCTGCTGACGGGAGCGATCCAGGATGCTCTTTTCGGCCTCGTGATGGTCTTCAATTCCGGAATCGGGATCCTCCAGGAGGAACGGACCAAACGCACACTCGATCGCTTGGCGCTTCTATCGGCCCCGCATGTTCGCGTGCTGCGCGATGGAAGCGTGGCCGAGGTGCATCTCGAGCAGGTCGTGCTGGATGACCTGGTGTTGATGGCGCCAGGGGAGCAGATCGTCGCCGACGGCATAGTGCGGTCGGCCGAGGGGTTGGAGATCGACGAGTCGCTCCTGACCGGTGAGTCAGAGCCGGTTCCGCGTTCGGAGTCCGCGCCGGTGCTCTCGGGCAGCTTTGTCGCTGCCGGCACGGGCAGGTATCAGGTGACCGCGGTGGGACAGCAGGCGTACGCCCGCACCCTCTCGCGGGAAGCCCGTGCCTTTGCCACCACGCCGTCCGAGCTGATGAACGGGATCAACAAGATCCTGCGCTACGTGACATGGGCACTGTTCCCTGCAGCTGCCCTGCTGCTGGCGGGAGCGTTGCGGGCCGGCGGGCCGCTGAGGTTGGCGGTTGCCGGGATCGTTGCAGCCCTGGTCGGAATGGTCCCCCAAGGTCTGGTGCTCCTGACTTCGATCGCCTTTGGGGTGGGGGCCGTGAAGCTTGCCCGGCGCAAGGTGCTGGTGCAGGAGCTGGCTGCCGTCGAGGGCTTGGCCCGGGTTGACGTGGTTTGCTTCGACAAGACGGGAACCTTGACGGACGGGAGCATCGTTTTCGAGCAGATGATCGCCTTTGGCGAGAGCGAAGGGTTGACGGAGGCGGTCTCAGCTCTTGCCGCGCAGGAGTCCCCGAACGCAACGCTCGCCGCCCTTGCGGCCGCCTTCCCGTCCGATCCGCGATGGGAACGTGTCGGTTCCGTGCCATTCAGCTCGGCGACCAAGTGGAGTTCGGCCGCCTTCGCTGACCATGGCACCTGGGTCATTGGCGCCCCCGAGATCATCGCCGGCTCCGATCCGAAGGCATTGGCCACCGCCGAGGAGATCGCCGCCTCGGGACGGCGGGTCCTCGCTCTCGTCAAGGCCGGCCAACCGCCGCGCAGTGGGGAGGGGCCGGTAGGGGAGGTTATGGCTCTGCTCGTCTTCGGCGAGCGGCTCCGGTCCGAGGCGGCCGGGGCTCTTCAGTACTTCGGGCGGCAGGGCGTCGCGATCAAGGTCATATCGGGCGACAGCCCGGCCACCGTTGGCGCCATTGCCGCGCGTGCGGGGATCATGTTGCCCGATGCCAAGGCGGTGGACGCGCGGACACTTCCGGACACGGAGTCCGAGCTGGCCGATCTTCTCGAGCGGGAGTCCGTCTTCGGCCGGGTGACTCCGCATCAGAAGCAGGCCATGGTGCGCGCGCTTCGCTCGCGTGGCCACGTGGTGGCGATGACCGGGGATGGGGTGAACGACGCCTTGGCGCTCAAGCTCGCGGACATCGGCGTTGCGATGGGCTCGGGCACTGCAGCCACCAAGGCGGTGGCCCAGTTGGTGCTGCTCGACGGGGATTTCTCGACACTCCCGGGGGTGGTCGCCGAGGGACGGCGGGTGGCCGGCAACATCGAAAGGGTGGCCAACCTCTTCCTGGCCAAGACGGCGTGGGCGGCGCTGCTCGCCCTCTTTGCCGGAGTGGCCCTGCTCGGCTACCCTCTCCTGCCGCGCCACCTCACCGTGATCGATGCGCTGACAATCGGAACCCCCTCCTTCTTCCTGGCGCTGGCTCCGAACGCCCGCCGCTATATGCCGGGGCTCGTCGCCAGGGTGCTTCGCTTCGCGATCCCGGTAGGCGCCGTCGAGGCCGCCGGGGCGGCCACCGCCTACCTGATCACCTACGCCAACGGGGATCCCGTGGCCGTAAGCCGCACCGCGGTGGTGCTTGTCCTGCTTGCCGCCGGACTGGCGGTGCTGGCAGCAGCTTCAGCACCCTTCACCTGGTGGAAGGGGGTTCTCATTTTGGCGATGTCAGCGGGATTCGTGCTCCTTTTTCCTTTCGGCACCTTGCGCACCTTTTACGCCCTGAGCTTGCCCACCCATGACCTGGCGGCGGTGCTGCTTACGGCCTTGGCGACGGCCGTTTTGGCCGGACTCCTCGCCGTGTGGCTGAGGCGGGCGGCCGATGCGAGAGCTGCTCGTCCCTAGGCCAGTCGAAAGCGCATCCGCGCCGATGCAAGAGGCGCTCAAGACGCAAGCGGGCGCCGGGTGCATTACTTGGGTACCGGCACCGCCCAGGTCCTTGTGCCACACTGAGGGCAGGTGAGTAGCTTCTTTCCCAGGCGATGTGGCGTAACGGCCAAAAGGATGGGGGACGGGCTGAAGCGGGCGGAGCAGTCCTGGCACTCGTACTCGACGTTCTTGCCCCGCATGGCCTGCACCCCGATCGAGCCGGCCAGCACGACGATCACGACTACCAATCCGTAGATGGCACCAGCGGTCATGGGCGTTCCTTTCCGTCGGGAATGTCAAGATTCTGCAACCGGGCAGGGAAATGGTCAAGTCCGATATGACCTCAGACGTTGCTTCCGGTCCCTCGCGATCCTCGTCGCCCAAGGCCGGCCTCTTGGAGCAGCAACCCAGGACCCCAGCACCCCGGCCGGGCTTTGGCCCGCGCGGCCCGGGTGCGTGAGTGATAACTTTGCATGCCGATGAGCCTTGCACGAGCGGCAGGCGGCCGCGCTTGGAGGGGATTCCGTGTCCCTCGGCGGCCGAGCCGTCTCGGGACTCGGGGGAGGTGAGCGGTATGAGCGAACGGCGGCCGGTAAGAATAGCAAACTGCTCCGGCTTCTACGGGGATCGCTTCTCCGCTGCCCGCGAGATGGTCGAGGGTGGGCCGATCGACGTACTCACCGGCGATTATCTCGCCGAGCTGACCATGCTGATCCTCTGGAAAGCGCGGCTGAAGGATCCTGGCGCGGGATACGCCCGCACCTTCCTTGCCCAGATGGAGCAGGTGCTGGGAACCTGCCAGGATCGCGGGATCAAAGTCGTCTCCAACGCGGGTGGGCTCAACCCGGCCGGGCTCGCCTCCCAGATCGGCGCTCTGGCCTCCCCGCCAGGAA
>JAJYPE010000196.1 GCA_021795585.1 Actinomycetes bacterium
CCGGACGACCCCGACTCCGTGGCCATCGCCCGGATCGGCTACTTCCTGCATGACCTCGGCAAGATCCGCACGGTGGGTGGCACGGTGCGGCCGGCGCTGCACCATGTGGTGCGGCATGAGATCCACACCCTGCTCCTGCTGGCGCCGCATCTGGAATGGCTGCGAGGCCGGTCATCCGAACTCCATGCCGCGCTGGTCCACGTCCTGGAATACGTGGCGACGCCGGCGGCATCGCGGACCCGGGCGCGCTACTTCCCCGCCGAAGTCGTGGTGCAGTTCGACCAGTGGAGTGCAGCGGCGCACGCCCGCAGGGACATCCATGCCCTGTGCCGGAACGGGAACACGACCCGAGCGGAGGCCGGCTGAGACGCACGCTCGGTGCTGACGGCATAGAGAGCGATTCGTGCCGCATGCGGTCCCTTGCATCAAGGAACCGCCGGGCAACCGACGGCAGCTTCGCGCGCGGCGCTGATGCCAGTGCTGCAATGACCCACATTCCAGTCCACGGTTGTCCCATCGCCAAGGAGCTGCGTCAGGCATGGGATATGGATCTCGGTCCATTCCAGGCGGGTCACCGCAATGTCGGCGCGCGGCTCAAATCAGCGTCGGCAGCAACAGGCGTACATCAAAATGGTGGTTTGCTGCCACGTCATACTCAGCCGCCGGATACTGTTCTTGTTGCTCCCCCCTGCGGGTGACAAGGCAGGTGAAAGACGGCTGCCTTGGTGCAGACAGACTCGAACACGCAGGCCCTGCAGCAGAGGTATTGGTCCACGCGCCAGATTTCGCAGAACGCCTGCCCTTGCTTGCCGCTCCGCGACCCACACCCGGCCTCGTTCGCAGCGGTGATGGGCGAGGCCTTCGCCGCCCATACTTCTTGGTGTGCGCAGTGATGGTTCTCACCCGAGATGAAGAAGGCCCTCGGTTGAAGCGAACGTGCCATGATGGCAGGCGCCATGCCGACACCTCTCTTGAATGACGCCGCAGCGTCGTGGAAAGAGCACTTGGAGACCGTGGGCTTCGCCCTTAGGTAGTGCGTTTCGTCTCCAGTGACCACGACGTATTCGTCGTCGGAGGTTTCCCGCACCGCTGAAAGCGTCTCGAAGGAGGCGGCGTCGGCGTAATGGGACGTGAGCTCCGTCGGCGCGATCGAAGTCCCGAGGGCCCGGTTCATCTGCGCGAGGAGCGCCTTCGAGGCGGCCTCAACGTCCGCGAGATGCTGGGCGAGTAGCTTCTCCTCGTGCGGGAGCTCGAACTGGGCGTTGGACGCGTCCACCGTCAGCCACGTTCCGAACTGGGACTGGAGGAAGAGCACCGGCGCCAGGGAGATGTGGGGCGACGGCGTGTGCACATTGCGCAGCTTCTCATAGCGCAGCTTGAGCCCATGCATAACTCGCCGCACGTTCTGGCTCTGGATGTTGAAGGCCACCGTCCCGGGCGACAGGGTCGGCGCCTTGCCTAGCACCCTCTGGTATTCGAGGTGCTCGAAGACCTCCGTGTACCGGCGTTCCATCTCCGAAGGTGCAGCTTGCAGGGCGTTGGGATCCCAGCCGCCGGAACCCTCGATGACCAAAATCTTGGCGGGATCCCTGGCGCCCGCCTCCAGAAACGAGTCAGCCGGGTCCAGAAAGAGGATGAACCAGTCACCGTTGGTAATGACCGCTCTCGCTGGCGTCCTGCCGGCCTGTACCTGCACGGACCGCACATAGTCACGCAGCGTGTCGAGCCACTTGTTCCACTCGTACGCCAGTCCGGTCCCATTCAAACCCTGCGACACGATCGCCGAGTGGTTGACCCGGGCGTACATGTCCGACGATTCACGCAGCATGGGCAGTGCGGAGCTTGGCCGCTTGGTCTCCACGACCATAAGCGGCGCGCCCGTCTTCCTCTCAATGCCGAGGTAGTCCAGGAACCTTGTCGTTCCCTTCTCAAGCGACCGCAGTGCCATCTCGGGCATGAGATTGAGTGAACCATCCGCCGCGGAGACGTCCATACGCCAGTTCAGAGCCGCGAGGAACGAGTCGACCACGTAGACGCGAACGTGGGCCTCAAGATCAACTTTAGCCTGGGTCTCCCCGGCAGTTGGCTCGACCACGAGGCTCGCCCGCATCCGCTGGAGTAGTGGCCGGACCGTGGTGAGGTATTCTCCGCGGATCCCCCGGAATCGCGTCAGAAACTCGTCCGCGTTCAGGACTGGCATTACTTGAAGATCTCATCCAGCCTGTACGTTAACTGGCGGGCGGATGGCCACCCGGCTTCGACGAAGGTATCCAGTATCTCCATCAGTATGTGTCTGCACTCGGGATCGGTCTGGAGTACCTCCCTGTATTCGGCTAGGTAGCGCTCCACTAACCGGACTACCTGGTCTGCGGCCATGGACTCGTATTGGAACCCACCTGCCTTCCCGAAACCGACGATCTTGCCAACCTGCTTGAACACGGCGGGTGGATCAAAGTCCACCATGTATTCAAGGATTTTCATCAGGTTGTGGATCACGCTCGGTAGGCCGGTGGACGCCATGAGTTCGAAAGAGGCCCGGAATTCCTCGTAATAGCGGCGCGCCTTCCCGCCGGGCATATGCCCGTCAGAGTCATCTGCAGCCTGCCCGCCGGAGTTGTACGCACCAGAGGCGAAGTAGAGCTCCGTGCCGATGTGGCCGATCAGCCGATTCAGCTCATTCACCGCCTCCTGGTCAGCCTTGGCCCATTCCCCGTAGGCAATGTCTTTGTTCTTGGCGAGAATCCGCTCCACCTCGTTGATGCTGGTCTTCAGCAAGGTCTCGATGAGCTTCCAAGTCCTGGACCGGACAGCATCCTTGTTCGGATCCGCGGGCTCGACTGGGCCTTCGGTGGACGCTTGCCTGAAGGTCCCTACCAGCGTACTAGCCACGTCGATGTTGGAGAGTGGATGCTCGGCGATCGAATAGACGACAGCCTCGCAGCGCGCCGCATTGCGCCAGATGTGGAGGCCGGAGATGCGGCCGATGCAAAAATTACGGACGGTGTCAGCGCCTGGGCCATCCTTGACCCGGTCCAGAATGATCAAGAGCAACTCCACCACCTTGTCGACGTTTGACGCCGCCAGCTGCTGCATCGGCCCGGCGACCAGACCCTGGAAGACGCCACGGCTGCTCTCCGTGCGGCACATGTCCTCGATGACAGCCCACATGAACTCAGGCGCAGTCCTGCTGATCGCGTTCAGCGCGCACGCGACCTGGTAACGCACCGCTGGTACGGGATCCTTGGCGAGCTTGGCAATTGCATCCAGCACGGCCTTGGTCGCGTACGGCGCACTCCGGCCCAGGACGGTCAGCCCGGCGGCGGCCTCGATGCGCGCAGCAGGACTGCCCCAAGACGGGCTCTTGTCGAACTGCGCGTCGTACTCGGGATGGTGCACAGGCTCCGGGTGCACAGCCCCGTCCAAGAGGATGTCCCTGGCAAGGTCACCCTCGCTGGACGCCTTCAAGTCAGTGCGCGCGATCCTCGCCGCAACCGCCACGAGGTAGTGCGTGGCGTGGTCGGCCTGCTGCCTTGCGACGCCGTCACGCTTCGCCGCGAGAAGCGCCTCGCGAAGCTCCCTCATGTCTGGGACGATGGACTTGATCTGTTCAGCCGTCGGAACGCCGTTGAGATTCTTCTCCGCGAACTCCTTGACTGGCGCCTCCAACGTGCGGAGTCTGCGGTTTGGCTCGGCGTCCACGTCAACGCCTTGCTCCTTCAGGTACTCAACTTCTCCGAACGCGTGGCTGTAGGCGCGAAGCCTTTCTGGCTCGTCGTAGCTTGGCACTTCGCCGGCTGTGCGGAGCTCGTCCATGATCTTCATCGCTTCCGCCGTGACCAGCGGCCCCGCATCGGCTAGCGCCGCGAGGAGACGGTGCCGAGTATTCGCTGAAGCCGGGAAGCCGTTGTCCCGGTCCATGCCCAAGCGAAGAATCGTCGTCTCGACCCTCACCTTCTCGTCCAGCGCCATGGCCGGGCCGAGCGCCTTCAGGAGAGCAGCCATCGGGTAGGTCGTGTCGATGCTCTTGAGCATCGCCGAAGAGGTGGTCAGCGGCCGGACGATCTCACCCAGGGATTGCGGGTTCTCCGCCGCGACTATGAGGATTCGCCTCCAGAGG
>JAJYPE010000197.1 GCA_021795585.1 Actinomycetes bacterium
CTCCGGGGCCCACACGTGAAAGTAGACCTTGGCCACGAGGTGGGGCTCCTCGCCCGCCGCCGCCGCGAAGCCGGAATCGGCGGCCAGCTCGCGTGCACGCATGGAGACCTCATAGACCCGGAGATGGTCGGGATGGGGGTAGCGGCGCTGAATCTCGGGGTAGGTGAGCATCACCTGGGGGCGCTCTTCCAGAACGATCCGTGCAAGCCGGCCGGCCGCCTCGTCGAGGTCGGCACGGGCGAAGCAGCCGGGATCCCTGTTGGCCTCGCTGTCGGGCATTCCCGAATCGCGGTAGCCAAGCATCTCCGCCCGGTCGTAACCGATTATCTTCACCGCCTCGGCCAGCTCGTCGGCGCGCACCCTGGGCAGGTCCGCGCGCACCTCGGGGGTGTCCATCGCGGGATTGAGGATGTCGCCCGCCTCTCCCCCGGTGGCGGTCACCAGCACCGCATGCGCACCGGAGTCGCTGTATCGAGCGATCAGGGCGGCGCCTTTGGAGGCCTCGTCATCGGGATGGGCGTGTACTGAAAGAATCACTTGCTTTTCCATAAGTGTTCGAACCTAGCAACCGCGCAAAACCTTCCGCCTCCTGCCGAGATGGAGACGCAAAGGGGGCCGCCGGACCAGCCGGCGGCCCCCAAGGCCAATTCGATGGCGGTTCAGGCTAATTCAGCCAGGAAGGCACCGGACCTTCGACCGAGGCATGGGTCGTCACCGGCCCCTGCACGTTGGTCACATAGACCGGACTCACCGCGCTCGCACCACCGGTGGCGTTCAGCTGCAGCACTTCGGCTCCCATGAAGCCAAGATGCTGAGTCGCCGAATAGCCGAGCGGGGCCAGGCCGGGGCCGGTCCAGGTGGAGCCCTGGGTGTTGATGGCGTTGAGCAGATCCTGACGTGTCGGGTTCTGACCGGCCGCCCTCATGGCCAGAGTGAAGTCGTAGGCCATTGCCATCCCGTAAACCATGTTCCCGTCAACCGGCTCCTTGGAGTCGTACTGGGAGTGAACCTTCAGGAACAGCTTGATCCACGGATCGCTGGTGTTCGTCGCCATGGGCAGGTAGTCGAGGGTGTAAAGCCCGTTCAGGGCCGAAGCCCCCACCTTGCCCTTGGAGAAGTTGGACACCAGGCCGGCCAGAGTGGTCGGATCGGCACCGACCGACGAACTCAGCGTGGTCGGGTGGTACCCGAGGACCGCCATGGAGAGCAACGCCAACGCGGTTGCCGCGGGGATGGTGAAGAGCACCACGACCTGCGCGCCAGCCTGCTGCAGCGCCGCGACCTGGGTGCTCAGGCCGTTGGCGAGAGTGGTCGGGTCATACGGCTGGGTCGAGACGATCTGGCTGGCCGGGAGCATCTGCTTGATACCGGTCAGTCCGCCGCCGCCGAAGTCGTCGTTCTGGTAAAGGACGCCGACTTTCATACCGGCAAAGTGGTCCTTGATATAGGCGCCGAGCACCTTGCCCTCGATGATGTAGTCAGGCTCCCACCCGTAGGTATAGGGATGCACCTTCGGCAGGTTCCAGCAGTTACAGCCGGAGGAGACGAAGATGTCGGGAACCTTGTTTTGGTTGAGGAAGTTGACCACCGCGGTGTGGGTCGGCGTGCCGAGGCCCCCGAGAATGGCATAGACGTTGTCCTGAAGGACGAGCTGGCGCACGACCTGAACGGTGTTGGCCGGATTGTATCCGTCATCCAGATACTTGAAGGTCACGCTGCGGCCGTAGATGCCGCCGTGGGCGTTCACATACTTGAAGAACGACTCGATGGCCGGACCGATCTCCGAGTAGCCCGGTGCGGCCGGCCCGGTCAAGGGCTGGTGCGAACCGAGAAGAATGCTGGTGGGCGTGATGCCCGGTGCGGACGCGGTGTTGGCCACCGACGCGCTCGTGCCCGAGCCGCCCGACGACGATGAACTGTTGGAGCTTCCGCATGCGGCGGCGACCAGGCTGAAGGCCGCCATCACCGCCACTACCCGGAATCCCCGCCTAAATGAAGAACGGGATTCACCCATCTCTATAGTTTCCCCCTGTATCGATATCCCTGAGCGCAAGTCCTGCGGACTCCGCGCCCGTCATTGGCCCCGCATCCGCGGTGCCACCTGTGCAGTGCCGCTGCCCCTGCGGCCACCACTGCCACCCTTCTCCTTTAACTTGGCTCCTTTCTGAGACTCTTCAGCTTGAATATTCCCGCACGCACCAGCCCCTGGATACCCACCGGAGCGATCATGATGATCGCAACCAGAAGAAAGCCGTAGATGGCCAGCGCCAGGTTGGCCGAGATCGCCTGGTTGAGATTCAGTTTCTGGGTGAGCGTGGTGGCCCACCCGGGCACATACACCATGATCAGCGCTCCCCACACCGCCCCGGCCAGCGTGCCCGTTCCGCCGATCACCATCGCCGCCAGGAGTGAGATGGAAAGCACTACCGAGTAGCCGCCCGGCGAGACGTTTCCGGCCACCAGGGCGAAGAGGCCGCCTCCCAAGCCGGCGGCCGCGGCTGACAGCGAAAAGGCGAGAACCTGGGTCCGCGCCACGGAGATGCCCGACACCTGAGTGGCGATCTCGTCATCCCTTACCGCCCTGAATCTGCGCCCCACCCTGGAGCGCAGCAGGTTGGCGAAGAGAACCATTACCACCACCACACAGATCATTTCTATGATCGCCAACCACTCCGTAGGGGTGGCCGCCGCTCCCAGGAAGGCCGGGGCGTTGGGCTGGCTCACCTCCAGGCCCTGATACCCGCCGAAGAGGGACTGATAGCGGGTGGTGAGGTCGGGCAGCCCCAATGCGAGAGCCAAGGTGGCGCCGGCCAGGTACGGCCCGCGCAGCCGGGCGGCCACCAGGCCCAATAGAGCTCCGAAGACCATCGTCACCAGCGCCGCGGCGATGAGCATCGCCCACAGAGGCACCTTGGTGTGCAACTGCAGCAGCGTCAGCGTCCAGGCCCCGATGGCCATGAGGGCGCCATGGCCCAGTGAAATCTGGCCGTTCTGGCCGGTCAGGACCGACAATCCGACCAGCGCGATCACATATGGACCCACCAGGGAAAGCTGATAGATGCGGTATTGGCCCAGATGCCCGACCAGCAGGTAGAAGAGAACCAGTGCCACGACGCCGACAAGCACGTTTCGGATCATGGGCTGGGAGAAGACGCGCCCTACCCCCCGAGGCTCCTTGACCGCCGGCGATGCCTTCTTCTCGGGCTGGGCCGAGACCACCGACTCCTGCATCTAGACCCGCCTTGCCGAGATCGAGCTGAAGATTCCCTCCGGCCTGGCCATAAGAACCACCACCAGGATCACGAACGCGCCCACCGTCTCCAGGTCAGAGCCGAGGTAGCCACCGATGAACGAGAGGGCGAGTCCGGTGACCAGCCCGCCGACCAGTGCGCCGACCGGCGAATCCAGCCCGCCGATGATGGCGGCGGTGAACCCGAAGATGAGGACGGCGTCCATGTTGTTGGGAAAGAGAAAGACCTTGGGCGCCGCCAGCAGGCCGGCCACCGCGCCTGCCGCGCAGGCAAGGCCCCATCCGAGCGTGAGCATCCTCCCCACCCGCACGCCGAGCAGCCGCGCCTCCTCAGGCGCGAAGGCGCTGGCCCGCATCATCAGTCCGAGCTTGGTATAGCGGAAGAGCACAACCAGCGCAAGCATGAGCACAATCACAACGGACACGATGAACAGGTCGAAGTCGGAGATGGCCAGTCTCGTCCCGCCGATCTTGAGGCCGATGAGCGAGAAGTGGGAGGGGAAGTTGCGCAGCTTGGCTCCCCAGATAACACCGGCCATCGCCTCCAGGAAGATAAGCATTCCGATGGCCACGATCACAGCGTTCAGCGGTGACTTGCTCTCGACTGGCCGCATGATAAAGCGCTCGGTGACCGCCCCAAGCGCGAATCCGAAGAGCATCGCCGCCGCGAAGGCCACGAAATACGGCACGTTCCTGTCGATGAGGCTGACGGCGATATAGGTGGAAAACATCGCCATCGCGGCAAGCGCAAAGTTGATGACCCGAGTCGAGCGGTAGATGAGCACAATCCCCAGCGCGACCAGCGCGTAGACCAGCCCGTTGCTCACCCCGATCAGAAGGAAGTTCCAGAAGTTCCTCAATGCC
>JAJYPE010000022.1 GCA_021795585.1 Actinomycetes bacterium
TCGCGATGCATCGCCATGGCCGAGAAATCCGAAACCAGCCCTGCGCGGCGGCGATCCAGCTCGATGCCGAGTTCGTCCGCACCTAAACGCGCCAGGCCCTTGGCGATGACCGCGCCGTCCTCGGCGATCACCTCGACGGCGTCCTCCGCAGAGAATGCTCCCCCAACTTCGGTGATTCCCACGGCAAGAAGAGAGGACCCCCGGTCGCGTATGGCCCTCCGGGCGCCCTCATCCACCTTGACGTAGCCGCTGGACGGCAGGGCGAACGCGATCCACAATTTGCGGGAAGGGAGCCGACGCCGGCTCTTCGATATCCAGGTCCCCACCCCTTGCCTTCGCGTCGGGGCCACGCGGAGCACCTCCGGGTTGGATGCCGCGGCGATCAGGGTCTCGACGCCGGACCATGCAGCGATTCTGGCCGCCATGATCTTGGTGACCATTCCCCCGCTCCCACGGCTGGTCCCCCGCCCGCCGGCCAGCGAGGCAAGCTCGCGGGTGACCTCCCGCACCTCCTCGATGAGGGTGGCCTCCTCGAACCGGCGGGGGTCGGCGGTGAAGAGTCCCTCCTGATCAGTGAGGAGCACCAGCACCTCGGCACCAACCAGTCCGGAAACCAGCGCGGCTATCCGATCGTTGTCGCCCAGGCGGATCTCATCGTCCGCCACTGCGTCGTTTTCGTTGATTATGGGGATAATGCCCTGGTCGAGCATGCGTCCCAGCGTCGCGCGGGCGGAGAGATACTGGCGCCGCTCCATGAAATCCGAAGCCGAGAGAAGGATCTGGCCGCAAACGAGGCCACGCTCCGCCATCTTTCCCGACCACGCGGCGATCAGGCCCACCTGACCGACAGCCGAAGCCGCCTGCAGCGTTACCAGGTCGGCGGGCCGCTCACCTCGCAAGCCGAGGCGCCCCAGGCCGAGTGCAATGGCGCCGGAGGTCACCAAAGCCACTCGATGTCCGGCGGCGTGGAGCTGGGAAAGTTGATCACAGATGGAATCCACGACGGGGTGATTCACGTCCAGGTCGCCGGTGGTCACCGACGAGGACCCGATCTTCACCACCAGATTCACTTCTGCGCTCCCTCGCGTCGGCCCACGCTTGACACCAAGACCTGGCCAGCACGCATCAGCCAGGATAGCCCGCCGAGCGAGGGGCGGGCGCAGAGCTCGCCTCTAGTCCCTCGTGTAGTCGAACTCGAATTCACCGATGGCCACTTCGTCGCCGTCGGTTGCCCCCGCCCTGGCCAGTGCCCGATCGACCCCTAAGTGCCGCAACCTGGTCTGGATGTATTCCAGAGCGTCCGCAGTGGTGACGTCCGAAAGGGCCACTGAACGCTCGGCGGCGCGCCCGAGCACCCGGAATCGATGCTCCCCCAGTCGAACCACCTTGAAGCCATCCGGGGTCAGATTGATGAAAATGGCATCGGACGAGCGCGGCCCTGCTGACTCAATCCGGGATTTGGAGACCATCTCGGCGAGCTTGCGCTTCAGCGCCTCGACGTTAAGCGATGAGATCGAGGAAATCGCCATGTCCGCAGCCACCCCAAGGTACTCCTCGCCGTGGCGAACTATCTCCTCATCGAGCACGTCGGCCTTGGAGACCACCACCAAGCGAGGGCGATCCAAGAGCTCCGGAAGATAGTTCCCGAGCTCACGCAGAAGTACCCGATGCTGTTCGGCCACCGAAGTGCCCTGGGATTCGGTAGCGTCGAGAAGAAAGACCAGCACTCTCGCACGCTCGATGTGGCGGAGAAACTCGAGACCGAGCCCTTTGCCTTCCGACGCACCCTCGATCAGGCCGGGAATGTCGGCCACCACGTACTCGAAATCGTCGGCCAGGCGTACCACGCCGAGATTCGGCTTGAGCGTCGTGAACGGATAGTCGGCGATCTTGGGCTGAGCCCTGGAGATCACCGAGATGAAGGTCGACTTTCCAGCGTTGGGATAGCCGACCAACGCCACGTCCGCCTTGAGCTTGAGCTCGAGATTGAACCAGTTCTCCTCCCCAGGCTCGCCCTGCTCTGCAAAGGAAGGCGCCCGCCTCTTGTTGGCCAGGAAGCGTGTGTTGCCACGTCCGCCTTCGCCTCCCTTGGCTGCGACGAATCGCATGCCGGGCTCGGCGAGATCCGCCAGGACCTCTCCATCCAGGGAACGCAGGACGGTGCCGGTCGGCACCAGCGCTTCCAGGTCCCCCCCGCTACGCCCGTGTCTCTGCTTGCCCATCCCGTGAGCACCGCTCTCCGCCCTACGGAAAGGCTGGTCGGCGAAGCTCAGCAGGGAGGCCATCTCGTCGGTGGCAACCAGGATGACGTCACCCCCGCTCCCGCCGTCGCCACCATCCGGCCCGCCTTTGTCGACGTGGGCCTCGCGACGGAAGGAGACGGCTCCGGCGCCGCCGTCCCCGGCCTTTGCGTGCAGCTGCGCCTGATCGACAAAGCCTGCCATGAATCCCTTTCAAAGAGAAAACCCCGGTCCATCGGCCGAGGTTTTCGTCAAAGCCTGTTTAGCCGCTACGCGGCGGATGAGCGCCTAGAGGACGTCAACGAGCCGGCGGCCCTTACGCTCGCCGAACTTGACAGTACCCTCGGCAGTCGCGAAAAGGGTGTCGTCGCTGCCGCGGCCGACGTTCACGCCAGGGTGGAACTTGGTTCCCCGCTGACGCACCAAAATGGAGCCCGAGGTGACCGACATGCCGTCGTAAACCTTCACTCCGAGGCGCTTGGCCTTTGAATCCCTGCCGTTCTTGGTGGAACCGCCGCCCTTGGTCTTGGACATCTAACGTCTCTCCTGAAAAATCTCTGGCAAAACTTACTTGGTGATCTCGAGCACCTTGACGACAGCGTACTTCTGGCGGTGTCCCCAGCGCCTGCGCATGTTCGCCTTGGGGCGGTACTTGAAACCACGCACCTTGGGCCCCTTCTCGAAGCCCACGATCTCACCCTTGACGGCAGCACTGCCGAGCTCCGTGCCCGCTACGACTTCACCGTCGTCCACGACCATGATGGCCCGGAGATCGACCGGGTCGCCAACGAGTCCCTCGAGAAGCTCGAGACGGACGGACTCGCCCACCGAAACCTTTTCCTGCTTGCCGCCGGACTTAATCACTGCATACATAGGTCGATCATTCTAGCGGTATCAGACGTCGTCGACGTCCAGGAAGACGACCCCTCGACCCTTGCATGTCGGGCAGGTGTCGCTGAGAGCCTCCACGAGTCCTTCGGAGACGCGCTGCCGGGTCATCTCCACCAAGCCGAGCTGGGACATTTCATAAACCTGGGTCTTGGTCTTGTCCCGCGAGAGCGCCTCCTTGAGGGTGTGCATCACGTCCTCTTTGTTTGCCTCGACGGTCATGTCGATGAAGTCGATGACGATGATCCCACCGATGTCGCGTAGCCGTAGCTGCCTGGCAATCTCCTGGGCAGCTTCGAGGTTGTTCTGGTGGATCGTCTCCTCGAGCGAAACGGTCCCGACGTTCTTGCCCGTGTTCACGTCGATAACCGTCAGCGCCTCGGCCCGGTCGATGATCAGCGACCCTCCCGACGGCAGCCACACCTTGCGATCCATCGCCTTGTGGAGCTGCTCATGGACGTGATTCAGCTCGAAGATCGGCAGACCTTGCTCGGCGGCGTCGTAGTATTCCACGCGATCCGCCAGCTCCGGAGAGATGCTGGAGACGTAGGAGTGAACCTCTTCGTAGATCTCCCGGTCATCGATGATCACCCCGCGGTAGTTGCGGTTGAACTCCTCGCGAATCACGCGCACCGCGACGTTCGGCTCGGAATAGAGCAGCGCCGGAGCGTGAGCGGTCTTGGCGTTGGCCTCGATTGCGGTCCACATCTCTACAAGTTGGTTGATGTCGCGGCCCAGCTCCTCTGCCGAAGCACCCTCGGCGGCCGTGCGCACGATCACGCCGAAGCCCTCCGGCTTCAGGTCGCCCAGTATCTTGCGCAGCCGGCGCCTCTCGTCATCTGGCAGGCGCTTGGAAATTCCATAGCTGTCTGCATTGGGCACCAGCACCACGAATCGGCCTGGAAGTGAAACCTCCTGGGTCAGGCGAGCACCCTTGGTACCGATGGGGTTTTTGGTCACCTGGCAGAGAACGACCTGACGCGGCCTGAGCAGATGCTCGATGCGCACGTCCTTGTTCGGCTGGTCCATAAGGTCTTCGCGGTCGTAGCGCACGTCGCCCCGATACAGAACCGCGTTCTTGGAGGTTCCGATGTCCACGAAGGCGGCCTCCATGCCTGCCAACACGTTGGTGACCCGTCCGAGGTAGATGTTTCCATCGATCTGGTTCGGGTCCGCGCCCACCCGGGAGACGTAATGCTCGATAAGCGTACGCCCCTCGAGCACGGCGATCTGGACCAGGTCCTCGGAGCGATGCACACACATCAGATAGCGGCCTACCGGCCTCCCATTGCGCGAGCGTCCGATGCGCTGGTTGGCACGCCTGGAGGAGCGAGTATCGACGCTGGTCTCGGAGGCAAGCTGCCCTTCTACCGCGTAGCGCACCGGCTCGAGTTCGGACGACCGCTCACGCTGGGGCCTGCGGCGGCGGCTTCGCTGCCGGCCCCCAGCTCCCTGGGCGCCCGCCTGCTCCTTGGCCGGCTCCCTTTCCTTGTCCTTCGATTCGCCCCTGTTGAGGTGCGGAATATGGGGACGGTGCGATTGATTTCCGGCTTCGCCGGCTGCGTCCGGGGCCCCGGACGCGCCCTCCGGCGCCACCTTTGCCGACTTGTCGTCGGCGCCTTGCTGGGCGTTTCCTTGTCCGGAAGGGCGTCTGCCCCGCGATCGGCGCCCTCTACCCTGCCTGGCCTGGCCGTCCTGGTTGCGGCCCGGAGTTGCTTGAGCTCCTTCTGCGGCTGATGGAGCCGCCGGGCTTATGTGAGCGGCGGGAGCCGCCTGGGATGTGTTTTCCTCTGCCATGCAAAACCTGCAATTCGTTCTGTTTCGGCTGAATCCGAGGCGGTATACGCGCCAGAGTTTGCGCGCTTTCCTCCGATGGACACACCGCCTGTCACCGCCCGGCTGTCGCCAAGGCGGGGAAGATCCGGAGTGCTGCCGATATCTGATGTTCCACGGCTGCCGTCGCTTGTCGCCCACGCCTTGGCGAGCGGGGCCACGGAAAGGCTTCGACGGGTAACTGTGCCCGCGGCCAGAAGCGCTATCCAAAGTACAAAGGCTGCCATTTGCATCCAGTCTAGCCGGACCCGGGGTGGCGGTGCGTGGCGCCGACTGGGCCGGTGGTCTCAGCCTTTGCTGGTGGTGCTGGGCGTCGAGGTGCCGGCCTTAGATGTTGTGGTGGTCGTAGAGGCAGGCACGGTTGTTGTCGTGGCGACGCCGTAGCGCGCATAGGTGGTGGCCCCGGCAGGAATGTGCGGCATCGAGAAGACCGGACTGCCGACGTTGTGCTTCATGAGGTACTGAAAGATGGCCCTGGCCGCCGGCGCCGCGCCCGTCGCCCCGTATCCCGCGTGCCCAATCACCACGACCACGACGTACTTGGGGCTCGGCAGCGGGCCAAACGCCACGAAGAGCGCATCCGGCTCCTGACCCGAGACCGAGGCGGTTCCCGTCTTGCCCGCCAGCGGGTACGTATTCAACGGGAAGCCTATGAACGTGCCGTAGGCAGTGCCAAGGGGATTTCCGAGCGCCCCCTCGAATCCCGTGAGCATCGTGTTGTGGTCCAGCGGGCTCAGTGGTACACGATCGACCACCTTGGGCTTGAACTTCTTTACCAGCTTGCCGTTCTGGTTCACTATTCCCACCGCGATCTGGGGAACGTAGCGGGTCCCGCCGTTCGCGAAAGTTGCGTATGCATTGGCCAGCTGCAGTGGCGTCACCAGGGTCTCCCCCTGGCCGAAGGCCATCTCAATCTGGTCAGCGGTATACCAGGAGGTGTATGGGTACGCGGACGGATACTGCTTGTGCAACTTGGCCCGCAACTGCGGCGAATCGACCATGCCTGAGGCCTCGCCGGGAAGGTTGATACCGGTCGGAGATCCAAAACCGTACTTAGCGGCCATGTTCTGGATGGGGGTCTTGCCGAACTTGTTCATGTTCGCATAGAACATGTAACCCAGGTTGTAGAAGAAGACGTCGTCGGACGCCGTGAGTGCGGTGGTCAGGTTGATCACACCGAGGTGCTCGTAACCAGCGTTGTGGAAGGTACACAATCCGCTCCCCGGCTTGCAGTTCGGGATGTTGAAGACGCCAGTGTCGTTGTAGTAGAAGTACGGCGTAATCAGTCCGCTCGACAGCGCGGCCGAAGCAGTCGCCAGCTTGAATGTCGAACCCGGGGTATAAAGGCCATCAATGGTCCGGTTGAGGATGGGGTCCCCGGAGGTGGGCGAGGTTATCTGGTTGTAGTTGGTCTGGGATATTCCTCCAACCCACACGGACGGGTTGTAGGTCGGATAAGAGGCCATGGCCAGCACTTGGCCGTTGTTGACATTTTCCACCACGGCCGAACCGGAAAGCCCGGTCAGGTAGCGCTTGAAGACCGGGTCGTAGGTGTTGGTGAGCGCATGTATCTGATTTGCCAGCGCGTTCTGGACCGCCTTCTGCAGGTTCAGGTCAATGCTCAGCACGACGTTGTTGCCTGGTTTGGCGGGCTTGTTCGCGAGCGTCCCCACCACCTGGCCCGCGTAATTGACCTGCAGGGTCTTCTTGCCAGGGACTCCGCGCAGATAGTTCTCGAAGCTCGCCTCGACGCCGGCCTGTCCGATCTGGTCCCCGGCCTGATAGCCCTGCGCGGTGGCCTTGGCCAGCTCGGATTGCGATATCTGAGAGACATACCCCAGGACCTGGGAAGCAGTGGACCCCTCCGGGTATACCCGCTGCGTGCTCAATGAGCTCGAAACGCCCGGGAACTGCCCCGGGTGCTCCTTTATATAAATGATCTTGGCCTTGGCGACGTTGTGGGCGACCGGTATCGGCGAATACGGGCTGTTATTCGGGTTGTTGACGGCCAGCTTGACCTGTGAAAGTGGCACCCCGAGGAGCTTTGCGAGACGCCCGAGAACCGCAGGATTGGTAGCGACCGTGTTTTGAGCAATGGTTATCGACTCGACCACTTGATTCCCCACCAGGAGGTTTTCATTTCGATCGACGATAAGTCCGCGGGGAGCCGCTGTGATGATCTGGCGGGTCTGATTCTGGTTCGCAAGCGCCTTGTATGTCGGGCTCTGCAACACCTGAAGGGAGTAAAGGCGGGCAACGAGCGCCGCGAAAAGGGCGAAGACTGCAAAGCCCATCGCCCGCACCCGCCTTCGCTGCGACAGCGCGCCCGACTTAGGCGACTCCGAGTCGAAAAAGCTCACCACACCTCCCTCAACCCAACCTACAAAGGGCCAATAAGACGACCGTTAACGCTCAGAAAAATCAAAACGCCCTGCGGGAGGGCGGCCGCTCCTCGGCCCCGATCCTGAGCAACCGCTTCATAAGCGGAGCGAGCAGCAGGGCGAAGATCGCACCCATAATCAGCTGCACCACCACTGTCGAGACAAGCCGCTGCTCCAATATCGTGTGCAAGCCCAGAACCTGTAGAACGGCGTAGAGGAACACCTCTCCCCCACCCGCGCACGCTGCGGCAACCAGCACATCCACTACGCGCGACTCCGGCAGTGAGGTGACTTCGATCATTCCCGCGAAATAGCCGGCAGTTGCATAGACCAGGCTGGACACACCAAATGGGACCGCCGTGAAGGAATCGGCCACTAGTCCTAGGACGAACCCGGCAATAGCACCGGCCTCACGTCCCTCGATCAGCCCGAAGGTGACAGAAGCGGCGATCAGAAAGTCCGGGTGGACTCCACTGATCACGACAGTCCCGAGCTGCGATCGCTGCAACACCCCGAAGGTGACTCCCAAGAGAACGAGCTTGATGACCTTGGAGAAAGTCATGGGGCCCCCGCCGGAAGCCAGTCGAGCACCGAGACATAGTAAAGACGCGCCAGATCAACAACAGGCGTCAGCGCGACGTGCTCCTCCAGCGCGCCTGGAGGGGTATAGGCGGAAGCTACGCGACCGACTGGTATACCGGCCGGATAGATCTCGCCCTGCAGCCCGCTTGTGAAGGCGAGCTGGCCTTTCTTCAGCACGGTCCCGGGATCGACGAGCTGAACCGCCAAGGACCCAGCCGATCCCTGGCCAACTGCGAGTCCGAGCTGTTGGCTGGGCTGTATGCGCACCCCCGCGGCAAAGTTGGGGTCATCGACCAAGAGCACCGTGGAGCTATCCGCTGACACGGCTATGACTCTGCCCACCAATCCGTAGGCCGCCACCACCGGGTTGCCAACGCGGACACCCTGGTGGGAGCCCTTGTTGATCTCCACGCTCAACTGAAGGTTGGATGGGGTGTAGGAGATGACCTGCGCGGGAGTGGACCTGATGTTGGTCGCAAAGCTGAGCTTCAGGGTGGCCGTTAGCGACGTAAGCGCCGCCTGGGCTCCCGCGTCCGCGTAGCGGCGATTCTTCAACAGCGCCACTTCGTTCTGAAGTTGCCGGTTCTGACGCTTGACGGAGCCGTATTCAAATGCTCCTGCCACCACGTCATAGACGGGCGTTACCACCGCCGAAGCGGCTTGACGCAATGGGGTGAAAACGCCGCGCACCAGGCCCTTAGCCGAAGAAATCGCCGGAGGCTGGCCTCGATAGCTCGTCGAGATGAGCGAAAGCGAGATAAGCAGGACGACTATGAGCGTTATGCGCGGGCGTCTAAAGAGAGGACTGGCCACCGGGCAGGGCAGTCCCTCCTAGCGGCTGCTGGATGAGATCAGCACCCGCTTGAGTGCCTCGAACTCCTCGAGACACTGACCTGAGCCCAACGCGACACACTGGAGGGGATTATTGGCCACCACTATGGGCATTCCAGTCTCTTCGTGCAATCGCTTATCCAGGCCGTTCAACAAGGCGCCGCCGCCCGTCAGCACTATCCCCTGCTCCATAATGTCCGCAGCAAGTTCGGGGGGTGTGTTGTCGAGCGTGTACTTGACCGCATCGACGATCGCCGAGATCGGCTCCTCGATCGCCTTGCGAATTTCCTTGGTGGAGACGACGATGGTCTTGGGGAGGCCGGTGATCAGGTCGCGGCCCCTGATCTCTGCCTGGAACTCCTCGTCAAGTACGGTCGCCGAGCCAAGCGCCATCTTCATCTCTTCGGCCGTGCGCTCGCCAAGGGCGAGGCTGTGTTCCTTCTTGATGTAGGTGATGATGGCCTCGTCCAGCTCGTCGCCGCCGATGCGAATCGATTTCGAAGTCACGATTCCGCCCAGCGATATGACCGCCACTTCGGTGGTCCCGCCACCGATGTCGACGACCATATTGCCCGTTGGCTCGTGAATCGGCAGCCCGGCACCAATCGCAGCCGCCATCGGCTCCTCGATGATGTAGGCCGGCTTGCGCGCGCCAGCGTATTCGGCGGCTTCCTGGACCGCGCGCTGTTCGACGCCGGTGATCCCCGATGGTACGCATATCACCATGCGCGGCTTCCCAAAGCGCGAGTTGTGCACCTTATGGATGAAATAGCGGAGCATCTTCTCGCAGATCTCGAAGTCTGCGATCACGCCGTCCTTCAACGGACGTATCGCCTGGATGTTGCTCGGCGTTCGGCCTATCATCCGCTTCGCTTCGAGCCCAACCGCCAGGGGGCGCCCGTCCTTGGTATTGATTGCGACTACAGAAGGCTCATTGAGCACGATCCCTTTGCCGCGTACGTATACCAAGGTGTTGGCGGTCCCGAGATCGACCGCCATATCGCGCCCGAGAAAAGAAGTGCCAATAGCCATAATGTGTGCCTCCGGAGAATTCCTTGGTCAGAGAAGCGGAAAAACTTGCGGACAGCCCGTGGCCGGGGTGCCGGGGCTGAGGTGCCGCCAGCAGCGCAATCCACGACCAGTGAGTCTAACCGCCTATTCCGTCAATGCTCCGGAAAGAAAAGGCCAAGCTCTCTAGCTGCGGCTTCGGCGGAATCCGACCCATGCACGAGGTTTTCCCCGATCTCGATGGCCAAATCGCCCCGGATGGTGCCGGGCGCTGCCTTGGCCGGATCGGTGGCTCCCATCGCAGTGCGCACAACGGCCCAAGTGTCTTTGGGGCCCGCTACTTCGCACACAAGCACGTTGGACCGGGTGATGAAGGAGACCAGCTCGCCGAAGAAAGGCTTGCCATCGTGCTCCGCGTAATGAGCCTTGGCGGTTGCCTCATCAAGTTGACGCAACTCCGCCCGAACCAACTTCAATCCCCTGCGCTCGAGCCGCGACAGGATCTCGCCAACCAACCCGCGCTCAACGGCGTCGGGCTTGCACATAAAAAAGGTGGAATCCATAGCTATTAGAGACTACCGGGGGGACCTGGCGTTCCCTCTGGGATGCAGGGGCCCTCTAAAGGTGCCCTAGGACTGGAGAAAACGCCTCGCGCGGGCGGCGGTCCGAAACGAGCCGAACACGACGACCGCGCCATCCTCGCCTGCCATCTCCATGGCTTCGGAGACCGCCTCCTCGACGGTCGCCGCCTCCAGGACGGAGCAACCCGCCTCCAGTGCAGCTGCACCAAGCGCGCTGGTGGACATAGACCGCTGGTCGCCGACAGTAGTGACGAAGACGCCCGCCAGCCGAGGCTTTAGCGACCCGATCACAGCTCGCGCATCTTTGCCCGCCAACATGGCCACCACCCCGTACACCGGCTCGATCCCGGCGAACTCCTCCGCCATCGTGCGCGCCAGCGCCTCCGCCGCCTCCGAATTATGTGCGCCGTCTGCGAGCACCAGCGGATTGCGATAGATGACCTCGGCCCTTACGGGCACCGACACACCCGCGAGGGCCCCTCCGACTGTGTCGTAATCGAGGCTGGACCCGACCAGGGCCTCGACAGCCGTTATCGCCACCGCCGCGTTGTCCACCTGATGCCGACCGTGAAGCGTGACGAACAGCTCCTCGTAGATGGCTCTGGGGGTGCGCAGGTCAAATCGCCATCCACCCACACCGAGCGCCTGGTCCGAGGCCGTGAACTCATGCCCGAGCCTTAGCACCCCACGGCTTGGGCGATCACGAAAGTAGTCCATCAGCTCGTCGGGGATTGCGCCGAGCACCGCAACCGAATCGGGTTTGATGATGCCGGCCTTGTTCTCAGCAACGCCCTCCAGGCCGGGGCCAAGCAGTTCCAGATGATCATGGCCAACCAACGTCACCACCGCGACATCGCCGTCGACCACGTTGGTGGAATCCCAAGTCCCGCCGATACCCACCTCTATAACCGCAGCTTCTACCCCTTCGGCGTAGAAGAGGGATAGCGCGGTAGCGGTTAACACCTCGAACCAACTGAGCGAAAGACCCAGCTTTTCCTCAAGTCCAGCGACCACAAGCAGCTCTGAAGCGAGCAGGCGGTCAGACACGGGCGCGCCACCTATGAGTATCCGCTCATTCACGCGGTCCAGGTGCGGCGAAAGGAAGGTTCCCACCTTCTGGCCCATTCGCACGAGCAGCTCGGTGCATATCCGCGAAACCGACCCCTTGCCGTTGGTGCCCGTAACGTGAATCGTCCGAAACTCCGAGGGTGAGATGCCAAGCGCCTCGATGAGCGTCGCAACGGGCTCAAGGCTGGGTTCCTTGGCAAAAGCGCCTTTGGCCTCAAAATTGTCGTGCCCATCGAGCCAAGCGAGAGCTTCCTGGATCGTCCAGCTCATTGCTTCCTAGCTTCCGGAAGGTCTCGTGTTAGGAGGCGCGGCGCGTGCGCGGAGGGCGCTCGCTCCCGCCGGCACGTGGAACCAGGGTCGGAGCGGCACGCTTGGCCACGACCTCTGCGTCAACGACACAGCGCTGCACGTCGCTGCGCGAAGGCAGCTCGTACATCACGTCAAGCAAGACCTCTTCGAGTATCGCCCGGAGACCACGTGCACCGGTTCCTCGAAGCAGAGCCAGATCGGCAATCGCCTCAAGTGCGTCGTCGGCGACCTCGAGCTCGACGCCGTCGAGCTCGAACGTCCGCTTGTACTGCTTGACCAGCGCATTCTTGGGCTCGACCAGAATTCGGATCAGGGAGTCACGCTTGAGATTGGAGACCGCTCCCATGACCGGCAGACGGCCCACGAACTCCGGGATAAGGCCGAATTTGAGCAGGTCCTCAGGAAGCGCATAGTGGAAGAGCTCGGACTCGTCGTAGTTGTCTCCCCGGAGGTCGGCCCTGAAGCCGATACTCTTCTTGCCGATCCTCGCCTCGATGATCTTCTCCAGGCCCGAGAACGCACCACCGACGATGAAGAGGATGTTGGTGGTGTCGATCTGGATGAATTCCTGGTGGGGATGCTTGCGCCCTCCCTGGGGCGGCACCGAGGCGACCGTCCCCTCCAGTATCTTCAGCAGCGCCTGCTGGACCCCTTCGCCCGAAACGTCACGCGTTATTGAGGGGTTCTCGGCCTTTCGGGCTATTTTGTCGATTTCATCGATGTAAATGATCCCGGTCTGAGCCCGCTTGACATCGTAATCCGCGGCCTGGATCAGCTTCAGAAGGATGTTCTCGACGTCTTCGCCCACATATCCGGCCTCGGTCAGCGCAGTGGCGTCAGCTATCGCGAAAGGCACGTTGAGCATGCGGGCGAGGGTTTGGGCGAGCAACGTCTTGCCGCAGCCGGTAGGCCCGAGAAGCAGGATGTTCGACTTGGAGAGCTCAACCTCCTTGTCGAGGATGTTGCCCTGCTGCACCCGCTTGTAATGGTTGTAGACCGCGACGGAGAGCACCTTCTTGGCGCGCTCCTGGCCGATTACGTAGTTGTCCAGGAAGGCGGAAATCTCTTGGGGTGCGGGAAGCTTGTCGACTCGGAAATCGGATTTCGACCCGTCGTCCTCGGAGATGATGTCTACGCACAGGCGAATGCACTCGTCGCAAATGTAGACACTAGGGCCAGCGATCAACTTGCGAACCTGCTTCTGCGACATACCGCAGAAACTGCACTTCACCAGATCCTGGCTCTCACCAAACTTGGCCATCCCCCGCTACCTCCAATTCGGTACCTTAGCCTTGCCGGAGGGCCAAGCGCACATCCGGCGGCCAAGCCCACACTCCGCCTAGCGGGCGATAGCCCCCGCCTCGACAGCTCCTCTCGAAGAAAGGACCTCGTCGATAACTCCGTATTCGCGCGCCTCGTTGGCATCGAGGATGAAGTCACGGTCGGTATCCGCCTGGATCTTTTCAACGGATTGGCCGGTGTCGGCCGCGAGCATCTCGTTAAGCAGATCCCGCATGCGAAGGATCTCCTTGGCCTGCAGCTCGATGTCCGTCGCCTGGCCCCCGACACCGCCGTAAGGCTGGTGGAGCAGTACCCTCGCGTGCGGCAGTGCGAAGCGCTTGCCCTTCGCGCCAGCCGCTAGCAGCACGGCTGCCGCGGAGGCCGCCTGCCCGAAGCAGAAGGTGGAGACATCCGGCCTAATGAACTTGATGGTGTCGTATATCGCGAACAGGCCGGTGATGTCGCCTCCGGGCGAGTTGATATAGAGGTTGATGTCTCTCTCCTGGTCCTCGTACTCAAGGAACAGGAGCTGAGCACAGACCAGATTTGCCACCGCATCGTCTATTGGCGTACCAAGGATGATGATGCGCTCCCGCAGAAGTCGGGAGTACAGGTCATACGCCCTTTCACCCCGGGTGGAGGACTCCACCACGGTCGGCACCAAATAATTGAAAGCTTCCACGTGAGACTCCTTTTTGCCGCACATCACTCTTGGCGGGGCCGACGACTTAGAGCAGGGCTCTATTCCGTCGCCTCTTCTCCATCATCCTCGGCGGCCTCGGCGGCCTCGGCGGACACCTCCGGCTCCACCTCAACCTGAGCTTCCTCGATCTTCGGAGCCTCGCCCGTAATGTCCGATCGAGTGAGGTCGTTACCCTTGTCGTCAACGAGCTTCGCATTATCGAAAACCCAATCGAGTGCCTTGCGCTTGGCGATCTCGGCTCTAAGCGCGAAGAGCTGGCCGCTCAGCCGAAGACGCTCGCGGGCATCATCGGTGTCCATGCCGCTGGCATTAGCAATCTGCGCCACCTGCTCGTCGACTTCATCGTCGGTCGCGGCGAGTCCTTCCGCATTGGCCAGCGCCCGCAGGGCAAGATCCAAGCGCGTTTCGATTACGGCCTCGGACGCGAGCCGCGACGAGAGCTCATCCGCAGTCGTATTGGCGACCTCGAGGTACTTGGCAAAGCTGAGGCCGGTGTTTTCGATCCTGTGGCCGAAGTCATGGGAGAGGTTCTCGTACTCGCGCTGAACCAAGGAGCCTGGCAGGTCGGTAATGCCGGCAGCCTCGGAAAGCGCGTTGGCCATGACCTGCCGCCAAGAGTTCCTCAGAAGCGAGCGCCGGAAGTTGCCCAGGCTGGTGCGCACGTCCTCTCGGAGCTCGTCGATGGACTCGAACTCCGAGACGTCCTTGGCAAAATCGTCGTCGAGTTCCGGCTTGACGAGAGACTGGTGGGCCTTAACCGTTCCGGTCACCTTCCGGGGCTCTTCACCCTCAACCGTGGCGGGAGCTTCAAACTCGAACGTATCTCCAACCGACTTGCCGCTAAGGGCGGCTGCCAGGCCCTCTACCGGTTCGGCTGCGCCGATCCTGAGCACGTAGTCGGTCACCGTACTGGGATCTGAACCCTCCGCCGTGACTTCGAAATCGATGGTCGCCACGGAGGTCTCGCCAATTGCGTCTTCCGAGTCCTCGTAGTTTCCGAAGGCCTCACGCAGCCTTTCGATCTGCTCGGCGACTTCGTCGTCGGAGATGTTAGGCGCCGGGAACTCGATGCGCAGGTCGCCATAGCCCTCAAAGACGTACTCCGGCCGGACCTCGACAACCACGTCGATCTTAAGGGGGCCTTCCTCTTCACCTTCGGTGACGGTTACGGCCGGGCGTGAGATCGCCTCCACCTCATTGTCGATAATCGCCTGCTCGGCCCACCGGCCGGCGTTGTCGTTTATCGCCTCCGCCCTGGCGAATCCGCGGCCCAGTTTGGCCTCCAGAACCCGCCGCGGAGCCTTGCCGGGCCGGAATCCGGGAAGCCGAACCTGTCGTGCCACCTTTTGAAACGCCTGCTCAATGTCCGGCGCCAGCTCCTCTTCGGGAATCTCCACGAGAAGCTTGACCTGGTTGTTTTCGAGTTGCTCGGTGTGGGAATTCATATGGATACCAAGCTAGTTGCCCAATGGGAGGTTGCTTCAATTGGCCAGGGCATGTCGCGGCCCATTGCCGAGGGCGCCTCCGGCGTCTCACGGCCTCATTATGAGAGGGCGCTTAAATGTACGTACATTACGTGACGCATTGATACCCTCCCCGGTATTATGGATCAAAAGCCGACTCAAGGAGAGACTGTTGTTCTTCAGAACCAAGCTTCCCTCAGTATCCGCCCGTGACGCTCACACGATGATCTCGGACGGCGCTCAGCTCATAGACGTCCGCGAGAAGATGGAGTGGGACTACGGGCACGCCCCTTCGGCGAAGCACATCCCCCTCAACACCATTCCGGCCAACCTCAACAAGATCGAAAAGACCAAGCCGGTGATCGTAGTGTGCCGTGGAGGCTCCCGGTCAGCCAGTGCGGCCGCCTTCTTGTCGGAGCAAGGGTACAACGTCATGAACCTCGAGGGAGGCATGGTTTCCTGGGCCCGCCACGGCCTCGAGCTCGTCGCCGGAGGGGGGCGGCAGGGCACCGTAGCCTGATTACTCCCCTGAAGACGAACGGAACCGCCGCGGCCTAAAGCTGCGGCGGTTTCTCATTTATCAGTATGAACCAGGGCCGACTCGACGAACCTGGGGATCATTTGAGCTTGAGGAAGAGGCTCTGAAGCCTCTCGAACTCCTCGAGGGACTGGACGTCTTCTCTCTTGGCGCAGGCGAAGAGCTGCGCAGCGACCATGCGGAACCCAACCCGCTCCAAGGCTTTGAGTGTGGCTTGGAACTGCGTCACGACATCGTCGCACTCGCGGCGCTCCTCGATCATTCTCGCCAGGCCACGCACCTGCCCCTCAACCCGGGCAAGCCGGCGCAACAGGTCCTTGGCCTCGTCGTCGGTGAGCTGAATGCCGACCGGCTGCGACGCAGCGAACTCGGTGCTGTTGCTCATGGCTGGTTCCTCCGTCAATACCCCTAAGGGTATTCTAGCCGCCCAAATACGCGGCACGGATGGAGTCGTCGCCTAGAAGGTCCGCGGCAGGGGCACTGCGGGTAATCCTCCCGGTCTCCAGCACGTAAGCGCGCTGCGAAACCGAAAGCGCCTGGATAGCGTTCTGCTCCACCAGGAGGATGGTCGTCCCCTGGCCGTTTATCTCCTGGATGATTTCGAAGATCTGGGCAACCAGCTTGGGCGCGAGTCCCATCGAAGGCTCGTCGAGAAGCAGAAGGTCGGGACTCGACATCAGCGCGCGTCCAATGGCGAGCATCTGCTGCTCGCCGCCGGACATGGTCCCCGCAATCTGCTTTTGTCTCTCCCTCAGCCGGGGAAACAGAGCGAATACCCTATCGAAGTCCGCCGCCACCTGGTCGGCATCTCGCTTTTTGCGGCTATACGCCCCCATGCCGAGATTGTCCATGACCGTCATGCCGGGAAAGATCCCACGGCCCTCCGGAGCCTGGCAAATACCCATCTTCACGCGCTGGTGCCCGGGAACGTGGGTGAGGTCCATACCCTTGAAGCGCAGCGTACCGTGCGCCACCTTGCGCAGCCCTGAGATCGTCTTGAGCGTCGTGGACTTGCCTGCTCCGTTGGCTCCGATGAGACAGGCGACCTCCCCTTCCTCCACACCTAGGGAGATCTCGTTGAGGGCCTGTATTTTCCCGTAGAAGACGCTCAGTTCGGAAATCTCAAGAAGCATCGCGCGCCGCCCCCAAGTAGGCCTCGACGACCGCCGGGTTGTCGCGGATCTCCTGGGGCAGCCCCTCGGCAATCTTCTTTCCGAAGTCGAGCACAATGATCCGGTCAGAGATCTTCATGACAAGGCTCATGTCGTGCTCGATCAAGACGACCGTCACGCCCCGATCGCGGATCCGCGAAATGAGTTTCTGCAGCTCCACCTTCTCGGCCGGATTCATACCGGCAGCCGGCTCGTCAAGCAAAACAAGCTTTGGCTGGGTGGCAAGTGCACGCGCAATTTCGAGCCGTCGTTGATCTCCGTATGAAAGTGCCTGGGCCTCGCGACGGGAGTCGCCCTCGATCCCGACAAAGGCAATCGCCTCTCTGGCCCTCTCCTCGGCGAGGCGCTCTTCGTGCCGCTGCCGGGGCGTGTGCAGGATTGCCCCGAAGACCGCCGCCCGCGAATTCGCGTCGGCGCCCACCTTGGCGTTCTCGAGAACCGTCATGTTGGGGAAAAGGCGGATGCTCTGGAAGGTGCGCGCCATGCCCAGCTTGGTGACGCGGTGGGGCTTGAGGCCGGCGAGCTTCTTCCCCTCGAACCGAACTGAGCCCTGGCTCGGTTTGTAGACGCCGGTGACGGTGTTGAAGACGGTCGTCTTACCAGCTCCGTTGGGGCCGATCACCGCCAGTATCTCTCCCGGGTCCACGTGGAACGACACCTCGGATACCGCAACCACTCCGCCGAAGCGCACGGTAACCGAGTCCAGCTCGAGAAGCTGGCTCTGATCGCTAGGTACGTCAGCCATTTATACCTCCGGCTCCACTCCAGG
>JAJYPE010000198.1 GCA_021795585.1 Actinomycetes bacterium
CACACGACACCGGTGCGTACCAAAATTGCATTTGCATCCCCGCACAGCACCCCTTGTCACCGGGGCCGGGGCGAAGGGCCGAATCACCCACCGGGAGTCCACCCGGTCCGCTAGACACTGGCCTGGTCCTGGTCGGCGCGGGTCAGGGCGCGCAGGGCAAGGCGGTCTGCGGCAGCAAAGCTGTCCTCGCGCATCTGCAGCCAGCTATTTGAAAGCAGATCGCGTTTGATGGCCTGGATCACCGAGGCGGAAGCACCGAGCAGGCCCTCCACGACTTCGTCGACGCGCCCGGAGAGGCAATCCGGCTCCACCACCTCGTTGATGATCCCCAGACGCTTCGCCTCCACGGCATCGAAGGTGCAACCCGTCGAGGCCAGCCAATAGGCCATGCGGCGCCCCACAACGTGGGGCAGCCAGGCCAGCACCAGCGCGGGCGCAAGCGAGGCGGCCACCTCGGGGAAACGGAAGGTGGCCGCCGATGAAGCGACGGTCACGTCGGCAAGCCCCGCCAGGCCGACTCCGAAGCCGGCTGCGGCACCGCCTACCTCGGCGACCACCGTCAGACCGCTGAAGACGATCCCCACGTTGACTTCGGCAAGAGCACGCGCCATCGCCCGCACCTCCGAAGCGCCGCTGGCACTGCCGTCCCTGCCGGTGCAAAAAGTGGGGCCCGCCGAGCGTAGCAGCAGCAAGCGGGCTCCGGAAGGTGGCTCGGCAAGTAGCGAGGAAAGCTCCTCGCACATCTCGCGCGTGAATTGATTGCCCTCGCCGTGGTCCATGAGAACCGTCAAGAGCGGGCCTTCGGCCTGGATCTTCAGTCCTTTGCTCATCTAGTTCAAACGCTCCAGTCGTTGTCCCCCATACCAATCCACCGGCTCGGGAGCCGTGCGGATGGTGATTGCCTTGGTGTGCGTGAACTCGTGGAACGACTCCCAGCCGCCCTCGCGGCCGATACCGCTCTCCCCTGCTCCGCCCCACGGCGAGCTGGGGTCGAGACGGTGGTGGTCGTTCACCCAGACGATCCCGCACTTGATTTCGGACGCCACCCGGTGGGCTCGCGCCACGTCCCGGGTCCAAAGGGCCGCCCCAAGGCCGTAAACCGAGTCGTTGGCCATGGAGACTGCCTCGGCCTCGTCACGGAACGGGGCCACGAAGGCCACCGGCCCGAAGATCTCCTCCCGGGCCAGGCGAAACTCCTGGTTCGGCCCCGCACAGACCGTCGGCTCGATGAAGAACCCTCCCGGGCTGTCGTCCACGTGGGCGGCGATGCCACCGTGGCGCACCTCGACGCCCTCGGACTCTGCGGCGTGCACCTTCTCTATCACCCTCTCGCGGGCCACATGAGAGATCATCGGGCCCAACTGGGTCTCCAGCAGGGCCGGGTCGCCGATGCGCAGCGAGCGGGCAACCCCGCAAAGCTCGTCGACGAAATCCTTGTAGACCGACTCGTGCACTATGAAGCGCCGGCCCGCGATGCAGGTCTGGCCGGCGCCGATGAAGGCGGAGAAGGCCGCCCCCCGCACCGCCTCCTGGAGCGGCGAGTCGGCAAAGACGACCACCGGGGAGGAACCTCCCAGCTCGAGGGTGCACTTTGCGAAGCGCTCCGCGCAGGCCCTGGAAACCGCTCTGCCCGCGGCCGTGCCGCCGGTGAAGGTGATCTTGGCCACCTGAGGATGCGCCGCAAGGCGCGCTCCGGCGACCGCCCCCAGCCCGGGAACCACGTTGAGCACGCCGTCGGGGATGCCCGCCTCCAGGGCCAGCTCGCCAAGAACCAGCGCGGTGAGGGGGGTCAGCTCCGAAGGCTTGAGCACCACCGAGTTCCCGGTTGCCAAGGCGGGGGCGAGGCTCTTGGAGGTGATCATGAGCGGGTGATTGAAAGAGGAGAGGATCCCGACCACTCCGAGCGGGGAGCGCTCGGTGTAGGAATGATACGGGCCGGGCATGGGAACCACGCTGGCCCTGTCCGCCAGAAGCAGCGCCGCGTTGTAGCGGTACCACTCCGGCAGCCGGGCGATCTGGGCCCGTGTCTCGCGAATGGGACGCCCGTTGTTGAGAGGCTCGAGCTGGTAGAGCTGCTCCAGAGCCCCCTCGATGAGATCGGCGAACTTGTGGAGTATGCGGGCGCGCTCGCTTATCGGCCTCTTGCTCCAGACGCCCTCGTCGAAGCGGCGCGCGCCGACTTCGACCGCACGGTCGATATCGGCCTCGGCGGCGCACTCGACCACCGCGATCACCTCTCCGCTGGTCGGGTTGAGCACCTTCAGCGGTTCGGCACCCCCTTGAGCAAACTGTCCGTCGATAAGCAGGCTGCGGCTCTCAGGCATCCTCAGGTCTCCTTCCCGGGGGTCGCACCGGGCGAGGCGCGCCTCGCTGCCGCGGCCCGGACGCTTCGGTTCGGCCCGCCGCCGGCCATGGCTACTTGCCTGCCTTCTCCGTGGCCAGCTCGTGAGCGTTGCCACGCCCCAGGAAGAGCTTGCCGAGATCGGGTATGGCGCGGAGCTCGTCAGCGCTTCCCTCCATGCGCAGCTGTCCATCGGTGAGGATGTAGCCCCAGGAGGCGACACCCAGGCCCAGGCTGACACGCTGCTCTATCAGGAGCACCGCTCGGCCCTGGTCGGCGCCCGCGGCGACGATCCCCTGCAGCACCTTCTCCGCTATGAGCGGCGCCAGGTTGGCGGTCGGCTCGTCCAGGATCAACAGGCGTGGCCGGGTCATGAGGGCCCTGGCGATGCCGAGCATCTTGCGCTCGCCGCCCGAGAGCGTCCTGGCTTGCCGTTTGCGATATCGGGTGAGCTGCGGGAAGAGCCCGTAGACCTCCTCCTCACGCTCCTTGAGGTCGGCCCCCTTGAAGCCGTACCCTCCCATCTCGATGTTCTCCTGGACGGTGAGCGGGGGGAAGACGTCGCGCACCTGGGGCACGTACCCGATCCCCTGCATCACCCTGTCCTCCTCGCCGAGGGAGGTGATGCCCTTGCCGTCGAGCTTGAGGTCGCCGGTAAGGGCGGGAAGCTCCCCGATCACCGACTTGACCAAGGTCGACTTGCCGGCACCGTTAGGACCCATGATTAGGACGATCTCGCCCAGGCCTACCTGGATGGTGACGTCCTTGACGATGGGAACGCGGTTATATCCCGCGCTCACTCCGTTGACTTCGAGAAAAGCCGCCGGTCTTTCACCCATGATCGCTCACGCCCCCCTCGCACGAGCCCGCAGGACGGGCAGGTACCAAAACCAAACGCATCCGGTGCCACTCAGCCCAGGTAGGCATCCTGCACCTCCTGGTTGTTGACGATCTCGTCGTAGGTGGCATCGGCGATCTTCTTGCCGAAGCTCATCACCACCACCCGGTCGGTCAGCTCGCGCACCACCTCGAGGGCGTGCTCGACGATGACGATGGCGATTCCATCGTCACGGATGGTCTTCAGGTCGTTGACCAGCTTCTCGACCAGATGCGGGGCGACGCCGACCATCGGCTCGTCCAGCAGCATGACCTTGGGTGAGGTCATCAGGCAGCGCATGATCTCCACCAGGCGGCGCTGGCCGCCGGAGAGCTCCTTGCCCCAGGCGTTGGCGACATGGGTCATGTCGAAGCGCTCCAGCATGTGCCAGGCGCGCTCGGCAATCTCCCGGTCGGCCCGCATGTTCGCCTTGCGTCCGAAAACCACGGAGGAGAGCCGCGCTCCAGCGAAGCCGTTGCCTGCGGTCACCAGGTTCTCGAAGGTGGTCATGTCCGAGAACTCACTGGTGCTCTGGAAGGTGCGCACCAGGCCCAGCCTGGCCCGCCGGTAGGCGGGCAGCCGGGTGACGTCGTGGCCGTCCAGAGTGATGGAGCCGCCGACTGCACGGGCCTGGCCGCCCAGCGAGGCGAGCATCGTCGACTTGCCGGCACCGTTGGGGCCGATCAGGCCGACCGCCTCGCCGGCGTGCACCTCGAAGGAGACACCGTCCACGGCGACCACGCCTCCGTAGCTGATGACCACGTCCTTGGCCGCGAGCATGACCTTCTTGTCGGAGCGCGGCGCCTTCGACGAAGACTCCAGATCCATAACCTTCTCGGACTCGATCACGATCTCCTCCAGATCGGA
>JAJYPE010000199.1 GCA_021795585.1 Actinomycetes bacterium
CAGGGACAGGCCTGACTCGACCTCGGCCACGAGCCCGCTTCCCGCCGGCGTATCGTCGAGCTCCGAGCGCAGCATCGCCTCCTCGTCGCCGATGGCACGGAGCTCACGCTCCAGACCCTGCCGCTCGCTCCGGCGCTCCAGGTGATCCCGCCATTGGCTCCGGTCCGCAATGCCATAGCGGGAAGCGATCTCGGCAACCCTCTCCTTCGCCTCCTCCGCACCCGAGTCGTCCAGCTCGGCCTCCAGGCCGGCAACCGTGGCCGCAGCGGTCCTCACCTCGGCGACGCGCTCGAGCAGCCGGTCCAGGAGCTCGATCGGCTCCCCTTCGGCCGAAAGGCCCGCCGCGACCGCCAGCTCTCTTGCGTCGGCGGCGAACGAGTCGATCTCGGAGCGAGCGGCCTCGGCCGAGGCACGTGACGAGTTCAGCGAGGACACTTGCCAGCGCAGGTCTCCCAAGGTGGACGGAAGGCTCTCGGGATTGCCGGAAAGAAGTGCCGCCGGATCCGTCAGGCCCGCACACACCTGGGCCAGCTTGGTCCCGGCCTCCGATATCCGCGCCTCCAACCCCTCCAGGCGCCGGACTATCTCGGCAAGCGCGTCCTCATGGGCACGGCAGTCCGCGGCGGTCTCGCCGAGCCTCGCCGCGTTTTCGTTGATGCCGGTCAGCTCAACCTGGGCAACGGAGAAATCGCCAAAAGAGGGCAGAACCCGCGAGAGCCTGGCCTCCAGGTCACCGCGGTCGGCAAGCATCTTGTCCAGATCGACCGCTCCGCCGCGCGCGGCGCCCGCGGGGCTGCGCAAGCGGATCGACGCCAGCACTGCGACGACCGCGATCACCAGCGCCGCGCCGGCAAGCACCATCGCGCCGGTGCCGGCCTTGCCGGCAATGAGCGCCGCGGCGGAAAAAATAATCAGCGCGATGGCGACCCCGGCCAGGTTGCGCGGTCCGGTTGCACCGGCTCGGGCCGCGGAGACCTCGGCCTCCCGCCGTCTAGCCGAGATTTCCCGCTCGAGCCGGGTGCCGTCTCCGGCTGCGCGCCTGGCCGCGTCGACCTCGGCGGCAAGTTCCGAATAGGCGACTTCCCCTCCCGGCTCCGAGAGAGCGGCCATGGCCGGCGAGGCGAATCCGCCCATCCTGCCCAACGCCTGAGCGTACGACTGGCGCGCCCTCGTCAGGGACTCGGCGTGCATCGCCCGCTCGCCCTCCAACGAGGCCATCTCCTCCTGGGCCCGGGCCGCGGCGGCGGACAGCCGGACTGCCTCCGCCAGGGCATCGAGGTCCTTCCCGCCAACCGGGTCGACCCTGTTCACTCCGAAGGCGGCCTGCAGACTCAAGGCCTGCTGCTCGGCACTCCGGGCCTGGCGCTCTGCCCGCTCCAGCTCCTCCGCCGCCCTGCGAACACCCTCCCGCCGGCGGTCCAGGGCCGAGATGCGCTGCTCGAGGACCGACACACTGTTTGCGGGATCGAGGAGGGCAAGCTCGTCGCGGGCCAGCTCCAGGCGTGCCAGCACCTTCGCGCGCATGTCCTCCGAAGTGGTCAGCGAATCGAATGCGTCCGAGATATCGGCCTCCGCCTCAAGCGGAACCTCGGCATCGGACGTCAAAGGAGCGAGCACGCGCTGCCGCTCCGTGCGCCTCTGGAGGACTCCAGCCAGCCGCTCGGCCAGGCCGAGCTGGTGGGATGTCTTGTCCAGCCCGAGCAGCTCCTCTCCAATGGAGGCAATCAGCACCCGCTTCGCGTCACGCTCGCCGATCAGGGACTCGTACCCGGCAGCATCCAGTTCGGCAAGGCGCAGCTCGCCCCGAACGCCATCCAGCTCCTTCAGCATCGCGTTGATGGAACCGGCGTCGGCTGCACGCGGCGGCCACAAGTCGCGGGCCTTGGACCGCAACTGGTCGGCAAGCTCGCTTGGGCTCTTCCCTCCGCCGCTAACCGATGCCTCTTGGATTCGGCGGACAACATCTGAGTTCCGGGCGTTGGATGCGATCATCTGCTCGAGGCCGATCGAATAGAAGTCCGAGAAGACACCGGCCGTAAGGCCGCCCAGCATCTGCGCCATCCACGCATCGTTTTGATCTGCCGCCGGGAGCTCGGACCGGAAACGGGAATCCCCGATGCCCAGCTCTTCTTCGATCAGCAGCCGCCTGTCTGGCTTGGCCCGTTTTCCGGCCTCCAGTGACCTTTCGATGAAGAGCTTCCGCGTGCCGAGATTCAACACGACCGAGCCCTGAGGCTCGGAGGCTTCCAGATACGAGGGAATCTCTCCGAAAAGGACAAAAGAGACCAGCGCGCGCATGGTCGACTTGCCCGCCTCGTTGCGCCCGTACACCAGGTTGAAGCCGGGTTTGAATTGCAGGCGAACCCCACGAAGGCCTCCGATTCGCCGGGCTTCGATCGCCTCCAGCGAAATTGCACCGCCGAATTCCGCGCTCACCTGGCCCCCCTGGCATCGGTGCCGACGAGTGGCCCGATGGCCAGCCGGTACGCGCGAGCCGCCACATCGGCAAGCTCGGCTTGGCCGAGCAACCCTTCGGACGCGATCTCGCGCAGGGCCTTGACAGTCGAGGTGTTGAGTGCCCCAGCGCGCAGGCCGGCGGCCAGCGCGGCGAGGTCTGCCTGGAGGGGCGGCGCCTCCAGGGCCGAAGCCGCGAGCAGACCGGCCAGGTCAGGGCGCAGGGCCACCTCAGACAGCTCGAGGTGGCCCTCCACCTTGGACCGCAGGGACTCGATGAAGACCTTTGGCCTCGCCAGCCCCTCCGTTCTGTCGCGCAAGGCCTGCGCGGCCGCTTCCAGGAATTCCGGCTCGAAGTCGAAGTCGTCCGTACTGCCCGTCAGCGTCACTCTGACTACCAGACCCGAGAGATCCCCGAGCGCCCCTTGCGCGGCGGTCACCTTTTCGGCCATGGCCTCCACAAGCGCCGTCTCCCCGCCATCGGGAACCTCCACCTCGATTCGCTCGAAGCGCACCGCGGCAAGTTCGACGAACTCCGCGCTCAACTCTTCGGTCGGCGAGTGGCGAACCAGCATTGCTCCCTTCGACCCCAGCTCGCTCTCCTTCATGCTCCGCCCCTGCAGGGTTCCCGAATAGGCGACCATCGGCCGCTCGGCGAGCACGGCCTGGCGATGGATGTGTCCGAGTGCGAAGTAGTCATAACCGAGCCGGGTCAGGTCATCCAGGGACGCGGGTGCATAGGAGTCGTGGTTCGGGTCGCCGCCGACGTTGGCATGGAGCACCGCCACCGACAGGGACGCCGGGTCGGCCGGTGGAAAGCGCAGCGCGAGGTTCTCGGTCTCACGGCGCTGGCGGTAGGAGACCCCGGTGACCTCCACCCGCCGACCGGAGCGGGCGAGGAAGGAAACCGTCTCGGGATCACCGGGGGCGAAGATGTGCAGGTTCTCGGGAAGCTCCCCGTCGCGGTACCAGCTCTCGTCGACGGGATCATGATTGCCCAGGGCCACCAGGACCCTCAGGCCGTGGGCCGCCGCTGCTCGAACCTCTTGCAGGAAGGCCACCTTGGCTCTCACCCCCACCTTTGCGCCGTCATAGAGATCTCCGGCAATGACCATGAAATCCGCGTCGTGTTCACGCGCGAGCGCGAAGAGCCTTCCCATCGACTCCAGTGAGGCGCGCACGGCAAGATCGCCGAACGCGTTTCCCAAGCGGCCTGAGAGGCCGACGAAGGGCGAATCGAGATGCAGGTCAGCGGCGTGCACAAAGATGCAATCAGGCGATGGCAACCAGAGACTCCTTAAAGATTCGGGGCTCCCCCTCGGGCTCCCCCGCCAAGATGTTATCTCCGGCGTGTGACTCTCATCTGGTGCGACCTTCGCCGCCCGGTCGCGCCTGTCGTATGACCCGGCCGGCCAGCGGCACTCTTAGTGGACCTTCCTTCCGGATCCGCTGCAGAAGACGCGCCCGTTGCCTGGGCAAGGCGGGAGGAGGAACCCCTGGTCGGCGCAGCGAGACCTTCACCCTTCGCGTCGCCACCATGCGTAGCCACGGCTCAAGACCTGTCACATAGACTCTGGGCACGATGACCAACGAGCGGCCCGGGAACCAA
>JAJYPE010000023.1 GCA_021795585.1 Actinomycetes bacterium
GAAGTCGGAGGGAAAGACCCCCAAGGAGATCAAGCGGCTGCTGAAGCGCTACATAGCCCGCCAGGTCTACCGGCGCTTGAGCAATCCGCCCGAGATTGCGCTGGCGACTTGACATGACATAGAAGCGTCCCACCCTGGTGATCCATGGCCTTGACGACACCCTTATCACGCCGAGCGGCGGCGAGCGAACGGCGCAGCTGGTACCAGGAGCCGCCCTCCTGTTAGTCCAAGACATGGGTCACGACCGGCCCGAACCACTATGGCCCCAACTCTGCTCAGCCATTGCCGCGCATACCGCCGCGTCCACGCCGCCCGCCTCCTCTCCCTCGGAAAGGCCGCAGCCGTCGCATCCGTCCCCTTGATCAGCGACTAGGTGCGCACTTTCGCTTAGCTTTGAAGTCGGCTTTCTAGGAGGCGCTGTGGCAATAGCTATTCGAGCCGAAAAGCTGGTGAAGGAGTACAAGGGCGGAGTGCGCGCCTTGGACGGCCTGGGCCTCGAGGTGGAGGCGGGGACGGTCTTCGGGCTGCTGGGCCCCAACGGATCCGGCAAGACGACCACTGTTCGCATACTCACCACGGTGGCCGCCCCGGATTCCGGCGAAGCATCGGTGCTCGGTTTTGACGTGGTGCGCGAACCGCAGGAGGTCAGAGCCCGGATCGGTTTGGCCGGCCAGTTCGCCGCAGTCGACGAAAACCTTTCCGGCCTGGAGAACCTGAGGATGATCGGCCAGCTGAACCAGCTGACCCGGGGCTCGGCGAAGCTGCGCGCCAACCAACTCCTCGAAGTGTTCGAGCTGACGGGAGCGGCCAAGCGATCGGTCAAGACCTATTCCGGAGGCATGCGGCGCCGCCTCGACCTTGCCGCGGCACTCGTCAACAGCCCTCCGGTACTCTTTCTCGACGAGCCGACCACCGGCCTCGACCCGTATTCACGTCAAGCGCTCTGGCAGGTGATCGAAGAGTTGGTGGCCGGCGGCACCACCGTTCTGCTTACGACCCAGTATCTGGAAGAAGCCGATCGCCTGGCCAAAATGATCGCGGTCATTGACAGTGGCCGCATGATCGCCCAGGGCACCCCGACCCAGCTCAAGGCCGGCCTCGGCGCTTCGGTGGTGGAGTTGGAGATGAAGAGCGCCACCGACGCCCACCAGGTCGGTGAGGCGATCCGCTTGCGTGGAACCACCTCGATACGGGTGCAAGACAACAAGGTGGAGATCCCCCTGGAAGGCGGGCCGTCCCAACTCAGATGGCTCTTCGACCTCATGGGCGAGGTGGGATGTGAACCACACGCCTTCAGTTTGCGCGAACCGAGCCTCGACGATGTGTTCTTGTCGCTGACCGGCCACCAGGCCGAGTAAAGGAGGATGGGCTGATGGCCACTATTGCTCTGGAACAGGCTCGCCGCGGTCGCGTGATGAGCGTCGTCGTGGATGCCGCGGTGCTGGCGGAGCGCAACCTGATCGCGTTGGTCCGGATCCGCGAAGCTCTCTTCTTTTCGAGCGTGCAGCCGATTATGTTCGTGCTCCTCTTCAGGTATGTCTTCGGCGGCGCGATCGCCGTCCCGGGCCGGTCCTACGTGGACTTCCTTATGCCGGGCATCTTCGTGCAAACGGTGGCCTTTGGAGCCGTCGGGACCGCGATTGGACTGGCCGAGGATCTTCAAAAGGGCCTTGTCGAGCGCTTTCGCTCACTTCCAATGCGCCGGTCCGCGCTGCTGGCCGGAAGGACAGCGGCGGACCTGGTCCGCAATGTGTTGGTTCTGTTTCTTATGACGGTTGTCGGCTTCCTGGTCGGCTTCAGGGTGCATACCAATGCGCCGGCATTCCTGGCGGGCATCGGCATCCTGCTCATCTTCGCCTACGCGCTCTCGTGGGGGTTTTCAATTATCGGCCTGAGTGCACCCAACTCCGAGACCGCCCAGATGATGTCCTTCCCGGTGCTCTTCCCGCTCACCTTCGCTTCCTCGGCCTTTGTGCCGGTGGCCTCCATGCCCGGCTGGTTGCAGGTCTTTGCACGCAACCAGCCGATAAGCATCGTCGTGGATGCGGTCAGGTCCCTGATGAACGGCGGCCCGACTGCCGATTCGGTCATCAAAGCGCTCATCTGGTCCGCCGCCCTGCTGATCATCCTGCCTCCCCTGGCCGCCCATCGCTACCGCCGGGCTTTGTAGCCTTTTGGCCCGACTACGGAGATATGGCCGGAACGCTTCGCTCAGCGGTTGGTCAAAGGAGTCCTAACCCGACCATGAGAGGGTGGCGCAGCCCAGCGCCGGCAGGACGTCAGTGGCATCCGCTGAACAAACGGGCCTCGAATTCGCCTTGGACCACTCCACCACCGCTCTTTCAAGACCTTGGGAACAATGAGGATCCGAAGTACTCCGAAGCGCACCCGAAGCTGCGGTGGATGACTGCGAGCATCAAGGGGTGTCCTGTCGGCACGCACCCTTCCCACACGCAGTGTCGACCCTCGAGCCGAGGCGGCTCCGCCGGCCAACCCTCGGGTTCGGTGGACGCCTGAGTTAGGGCCGCACCAAAGGCATGAGGATCAGCTCAATGATGAGCAGAACCACCAGAGGCGAAAGGTCGAGTGCAGCTCCGCCGAAGCCGATAGGCGGGATAATCCTGCGAAGCGGCGTGAAGACCGGGTCGGTAAGCCGCCGAAGCGTCACGTTGATCCGATAGGTAGTGGTTCCCGGTGCCGACGGGAAGAAGCTCAGAAGAATCTGGGCGATGATAACAATGACGTAGATCTGCAGCGCCCTATAGAGCACCTCTTCTACAAAAACCACTTGCGCTCCTAGAAGATGCCGCGCTCCGAGAGGTTGTCCCTTTCCTCCTGCGACACCTCGACATTGCTGGGGGTGAGGAGGAAGACGCTCTCGGCCACGCGCTCCATCTTACCCTCAAGGGCGTAAGTAACTCCGGAGCAGAAATCGATCATGCGTCTGGGCAGGTCACGCTCTGCATTCTGCAGATTTACGATGACGGGTTGACCGTCGCGCATCAGGTCGGCGACTTCGGTCGCGTCCCTGAAACGCTTGGGGTAAAGGATGTGAACGCTCGGCTTGGAACTCGGCGCCGGGATCGGCTTCACCGAGCTCGACGCGTTGAATCCCCTGAGGGGCTCCTCGGGGGGCGCCTGACGGGGGGCCGGCTCAGGATAGGACGGAAACCTCTGATCACGATAAGCGGGTTCCGGAGCCCGAGGCGCTCGTTCTGGCGCTGCGTAGCGCTGCGTCTGGGTGCGCCTATCGGGGCCCTCGGCAAACACCTGCACGTTCGAGTTCCGCGGAGCGGGAGCCTGTTCGGCTTCGGGCTCGTACTGCTGCGCGGCGCGCTCCGGGTACTCGCTCTCGTACTCGTCGACCGTGTCGGTCAGGCCGAGCCACTCAAGCATCCTTCTCATCGCGGGAGGCATCTCATCTCCAATTCGGTCCAGGCCCGGCGACTAGCGCACTTCGGCTGGCTGCGCTGCGGGTCGATCCCCGAATATCGCGCGCCCTATCCTTACCATGGTAGACCCTTCTCTTACGGCCCACTCAAAGTCATCAGTCATTCCCATCGAAAACTCGCCGAGGCCCACCGATTCGCCGAGTTCCCTGGTGGCGGCAAATATGCGGGCGCGGCCCGCGACTTCGATCAACGGGGTGACCACCATCAGTCCGGCCAGGTCGAGTCCGAGCCTACGGCCGTGGTCCACCAATTCGGGAACCTGAGCCGGCGCCACTCCGTTGCGTCCTTCGACCCCGGTGTAATCGACCTGCACGAGAACCTTTGCGCGCACGCCTAGATGCGAGAGTATGTCGAGCTCCTTGGCCCGCGAGACCGAGTGCCAGACCGCGACGTGTGGCGCGAGGCCCTTGATCGCCCTGGACTGGATGTGCCCGATCATATGCCAGCGCACCTCGGAGCCGCCCACGGCCTCGGCCTTGGAGATCAGCTCGTGCGCGTAGTTTTCCCCGAAGTCCCCCAGGCCGGCCATCAGCGCGGCGCGGACCACGTCGGCGGGGTGAGTCTTGGTCACGGCGACGATACGCGTCCGGTTCCGCCCACCCGCGGCGGCCACCTTCTCTTCGATGACGGCGTAGTTGGCCGCGATACGCTCGGCAAGGCTGTCCAACGGCCTCTCCCCGTCCTTAGCGCCCGGCATCACCGTGATGGTAGCAGCAGGAGCGCCTGGCGTTCTACAGCGTCGCCTGCGCGATACGAAAAGTACTTCCCCGAACATATGGTGCATTCGGGCCGGCCCGCGGCCAGCCGCACTCCGATGGCTTCCAACTGCATGGAGAGTGCTGCGAAAATGTCGATGGAAACCGCTCCGGCCGATGTCTTGGAAATGATCTGCATCCCCAGGCGCTTCTCCAACTCCGCAGCAGACTCGGCACCGAACTCATAGCAGCAAGGGCCGGCATGCGGAGCGACTACAGCCTCCAGGTTCTCGCATCCTGCTGCGAGAAGGCGTTCGGCAGCGCGCAGGGCAACTCCCGCAGCCATTCCACGCCATCCCGCGTGGACCACCGCGCCCAGCCCCATGCGCCTGTCGTAGAGGGCCACGGGACCGCAATCGGCCACGAAGACCGCCGCTGCGGGGCCCCAGGCGGACGAGATAATCGCATCCCCTTCACCGAGGCTTGTGAAGCCAGCCGCCTCCGAGGCGAAATCCTGCTCCGAGACGTCGGTGACGGCATCCGAATGGACCTGCTTCAAGCGCACCACCGGCTCGAACCATGTCGTGCGGATCAGACCTGAGACGCCAGTAGCGAGATTGGCATAATCGAGAGCGTTGCCATCATCGCGGCCGCCAAAGGCAAAAGTGACCCCGCTTGGGCTCTCCGCAACGATCTTCATCAATGACTCCCGCCGGCGGCGAGAAGCCGCGGAAGCGTCAAAGATTCCTCAGGAACGACGGGACGTCGAAGTCGTCGTCGTCGTCCTCGGACTCCGCCGCCTGGTTGCGCGCTGTAACCTGCGCCGCCACCTTGACCGCCTCACCTGCAGTGCGGGTCTCGGCCGGCTTTGCGCGCTGTGCGTCGCCAGGGCCGAAGCCGGTGGCAATCACGGTCACCCGGATCGCGTCGCCGAGGCTGTCGTCGATAACGTTCCCGAAGATGATGTTGGCGTCCGCGTGGGCAAGCTCCTGCACCAGCTGGGCGGCCTTGTTCACCTCGAGGATCTTAAGGTCGTGGCCGCCGGCGATGTTCATGAGCACTCCGCGCGCACCCTCCATGGAGGACTCGAGCAGGTGCGAGGTCGTGGCGGCCTTGACGGCAGCCAGGGCCCGATCCTCGCCCGTGGCGGAGCCGATCCCCATAATGGCGGTGCCGGCTTCCTCCATGATCTTGCGGACGTCGGCAAAATCGGTATTGATCAGACCCGGGCGCGTGATGAGATCGGTGATACCCTGGACACCCTGCATAAGAACCTCGTCCGCCATCTTGAAGGCGTCCTCGACGGTGGTCTTGTCAGTCGCAGCGGCAATGATCCGATCGTTCGGAATGATGATGAGCGTGTCCACCTCTTCGCGGAGTTCGCGAATGCCATCCTCGGCCTGGATGGCTCGCTGCCTGCCCTCGAAGAGGAAGGGCCTCGTCACAACTCCGATGGTAAGCGCTCCAAGGGACCGGGCGATCTGTGCCACCACCGGCGCCCCTCCGGTCCCGGTGCCGCCACCTTCGCCGGTGGCGATGAACACCATATCGGCGCCTTTCAGCGCCTCCTCGATCTCCTCGCGGTGATCCTCGGCGGCACGTCGGCCCACATCGGGGTCGCTACCGGCGCCTAGGCCACGGGTGATCTCCTTGCCGATCTGCAGCTGAATGTCGGCATCTGAGCCGACAAGGGCCTGGGCATCGGTGTTGACCACTATGAATTCAACGCCACGAAGTCCAGCGTCGATCATCCGGTTGACGGCGTTTCCGCCGCCGCCACCGAGACCGACAACGCGGATCACCGCGACGTAGTTGTGAGAGTCGACTCCCAGCATCACTGCCCACCCCATATAAAACGGTACGGGGATGCGGGGAGCCATAGGTTCCGACAGCGAAAACACCGCCACGCACACCTGAACCGCCATGTCCAGGCCCGCGCTTAGGCGACTTCCCCGAATCCGTCCATTCGAGTTTAGCCATAGGCGGCGGCGCCCGACCTTTGGTTCCAGTGTCGAGAAATTCTTTTCACGCCCAAAGTGGCCGTCGAAAGTTCGTCAATCCACCACCGGTTGTGCCGGATCGGTCAGGTCCACCACCGCACCGGGGTGGACAAGTCCCCGCTTGACAAGCCCTTCCAGCGAAGTCACGGCCGTGGAGATGCCACTTCCGTTGGCAAAATAGGCGTCGTATCCGCCCGCGAAAACGATCCCCACCCCAAAGCCCCCGAAAACCACCGCCGAGGTCGGCTTTAAGTTCGCACCTTTGGCCGAGCCGAGCAAATCGAGCACGCGCCCCAGGCGTGGGAGGAGTTCGGCCACCGTAGCGCCATGGTCACAGGCGAAGTCGCTGCCGGACCCGGAGAAAGGCGCCGCCGCCAGACACGCCGGAACGAGACCCGGAGTCGGAGCGACTCCAGGCATGGGCTGCAGCCGGGCGTTCACCGCCACACCGCTCGCCGAGCCGGTGACAGGGTTGAGAAGTAGCAGCGGTTTAGCCACCCCAACCTGCACGACAATGGTGTGGGGGAATGAAACCCGCGCACGGACCTGGCCCACCAAAGGGTCGGACTCGAGGGTGCGCACCAGGGGGGCGGAGTCGAAGCGGAAGTAGTTCGTTCCCAGGTAAGTGTCGGCGACTCGCTGCACCTCGGCTACCGGCACCTGGCCGCCCGACGTTTCCACCTTCACAACGCTGAGCGCGAAAAGCCCGGAGAACAGAAATAGCCAGGCAACCACCAGGACGGCCGCTCCTCCGGCGACAACGAGCAGTAGGCGCCTCCTGCCGGCACGCACTGTGACGGCCTGCATCTCTTCTCTGCGGCGGAGCAGGCGTGGATCGCCGTCAGGCCGGGGCGCATCCGTTTCCCCCTTCCCGGAGCCTCCTCGCGCGGCCTGCCGGCCGAGCCTCACCGGCTCCCCTGATCCGGCAAGGCGAAGTCGTCTTCGAAGCCGACCAGCCTGATCTCCGTGTGCAGCCGCACCCCGTGCTCTTCAGAGACCCGGTCGCGGACCATTGCCATCAGCGCTATCACATCCCGTGCCGGCGCTCCCGGATCCGCCTGGATGAAGTTGGCATGCTTGGGAGAGACCTCCGCTCCACCTAGGCGATAGCCCTTGAGTCCGCACGCCTCGACCAACCGTGCAGCGTGGTCACCAGGCGGATTGACGAAAACGCTTCCGGCGTTCTGGCCGCCGGGCTGGTGCTCCCTCCGCCATGCAACTATTTCGGAGATTCGCGCCTTCGAAATGGCCGGGTCCCCCTCGCCCAAGTCAAGCGCCGCTTCGACCACCACCTCGGCTGATCCAATGTTGGAATGCCGGTAGGCGAGATCCAGGCTCGCTGCCGGGCGCCGGAGCATTTGGCGTTCCTCCAGGGAAAATACCATCGCCTCCACCAGGGACTCACCCATCTCGGAGCCGTGCCCTCCCGCATTCATGCGCACCGCGCCGCCCACGGAGCCGGGAACCCCCACAGCCCACTCGAATCCCGCGTATCCCATGGCGGCCACCTTGCGCGACGCCACCGGGAGAGGTGAGGCGCCACCCAGGAGCATGCGGCCACCCTCCGGCCGCTGATAATTGAAACCCGATCCGAGCAGGGCCACCACGCCGTCAAAGCCATCGTCGGCCACCAGCATGTTCGATCCCAGCCCGAGCACCATCACCGGCACAGCCTCGAGTGCACAAAGCGCCTCCGCCAGCGCCTCGAATTCGTGCAGACCCTCCAACACAACCAGGAGCGCCGCAGCTCCCCCCACCCGGTAGGTGGTTCGCGCGCCCATCGGGGCGCCTTGCTCCGCGCTGATGCCGGTGCGCCTGAGTGCTTCCCCCAGCGGCGCTGCCCATTCGGAACCGGCGCTCACAGAGCCGCCTCGCGCTGGCGCGCCAGCTCGATCATCTCTGCGGCCAAAGCGGTGATGTCGCCGGCACCCATGGAGACCACCACGTCACCGCGGCGGGCGATGGCCAGGCAGAACTCCGCCAGATCACTTCTGCTGGGGTGATAAAGGGAGTCGACGTCCGCATGCCGCTGCGAGAGGCTGGAGGCGATCAGCTCGCCTGATACGCCTGGAAGCTGGTCCTCCCCTGCCGCATAAACATCGGTGACCACCACCAGGTCCGCTTCGGCAAGAGCGTCCGCGAACTCCCGGTAGAGGGCGCGGGTGCGCGAGTAGCGATGAGGCTGGAAGACCGCCACCATGCGGCGGTCGGGGTACTGCGCGCGTGTCGTGGCCACAACGGCCGCCAGCTCCGAAGGAAGGTGTGCATAGTCGTCCACGTAAGTCACACCGCCGCGCTCTCCCCTGCGCTGATAGCGCCTCGCCACGCCGCCGAAGCGCCCTATCGCGGATGCGGCCACCTCCAACGGGACCCCGAGCTGGTCGGCCATGGCCATGGCGCCCGCGGCATTGAGGCAGTTGTGGCGCCCCGGAACCGCAAGCACCACATGCGTCAGGCGTCCGTCCGGCGAGCGAAGGTCAAAGCTGGTCTCGCCTTCGGAGTCCACAAGCGACCCGACCCTGTAGTCATCCCCCTCGCCTTCGCCGAAGGTGACCACCCCGTCGACCTCGGCGAGCGCCTGGTAGGCACCCAAATAGGTTCCCACCACCTTGGGACCGGCAGCATCGGCGACAAACGACCGGAAGGCTGCGATCAGCTCCGGGTAGCCGCCGTAGGACTCCAGGTGATCCGGCTCCACGTTCGTCACCAGGGCCCCGTATGCTCCAAGGGCCAAAAAGCTGCGGTCGCTTTCGTCCGCCTCGACTACGAAGAATGCTCCGCTCCCATGGGCGGCGGAGGTCCCCACCTCGTTGAGCTCGCCTCCGATGATGTAGGAGGGGTTGGTGCCCCCGGCGAGCAACGCCAAGGTGAGCATTGAGGTGCTAGTCGTCTTCCCATGGGTTCCGGCCACACCGATCACCTTGTAGCCGTCCAGGAGACGTGGGAAGAATCCACGCCTGTCCACCACAGCGATGCCCAGCTCGCGCGCTCGTCGGACCTCCGGATTGTCGGAGCGGATCGCGGAGGAGATCACCACCGCGTCCACGGCACCGACGTTGTCGGCGCTATGGCCCAGGTGCAGCCCGACCCCGTACCCCGCCAGCCTCTCATAGGCGGCGGAAACCTTCAGGTCGGAGCCCGTCACCCGTACGCCGCGCTCCGCGAGCACCATCGCTATGGCGCTCATTCCCGCACCGCCGATGCCGACTATGTGAACGCTCGTGATCCGCTCCGGTAGCCCGGGAGCCTGCGAGTCCGCTTCAGGGACCATCGATACTCCTATTTCTGTTCAGCCCGCAAAATGGCCGCCGAGGTAATCGGCAACTTCGGCCGCCGAATCCGCTTCGCGCTCCCAGGCGGCACCCACCTGGCGCGTCTCGAAGGACGCCGCCTTGCGTCCCAGCTCGCCCAGAGCCCGCCGCAGCGAGGTGGCATCGCACCCCGCGTCGCCCAGCATCACCGCCGCGCCGCGCCCGGCCAGCCAGCTCGCATTCTTGGTCTGGTGGTCTCCAGGAGAGCCGGGCAGCGGCACCAGCACGGCGGGAACACCGAAGAAGTCGAGCTCTGCCACAGTGTTCGAGCCGGCACGGCACACGACGGCATCCGAGCAGGCCATGAAGGCATAAAGGCGCTCTTCGTACCCGCGGGCCACCACCTTGATCTTGCCCTCGGTGGCCAGCCGGTCCAGGCGAGGCGAAAACTCCGCTTCGTCCCGGCGGCCCAGCACGACGAAATAGAGCGTTCCCTCCCCGGTCGCCCCAGCCGCATCCTCTTCGAGCATGCGCACGGCGGCCTCATTGATCCGGCGAGAACCCAGTGAGCCGCCGAAAACGCTCACCAGGCGCTGCACGCGGTCGGGGTCGAAGCCAAGGGAGGCGACAAGCTCACGGCGCATTGCCAAGTCCGGCTTGAACGAGATCACCGGTGCGCGCAAGGGCACGCCCGAGCCGGGCCGGTCTTCCTCGAACGAGCGAAAGGTCCGCGTGGCAAGGCGCGAGGCAAACCGGTTCGCCCGGCCCATCACCGAATTCGTCTCGACCACGACGATCGGAATCCACAGAGACCTGGCTGCGACCGCCGCGGCCAGGGAAATGTAGCCACCGAAAACAACGACCGCAGCGGGATGCGTCTGTGAAAAGGAGGCGCGGAGCCTCAAGGTCGAGGCGGCGAGCCGCCACAGGGATTGCGCCAAGCGCACCGGATTGCGGCCCCGAACCCCGGATACATCCAGGTCGATGCGCGGATAGGGAAGCGTGGAAAAAATCTCCTGCTCCACCTTCCGGCGCGACGTCACAAAGGAAACCGCGGAAGGATCGACCCCGCGCTCCAGCAGCGCCTCGGCCACGGCCACCGCAGGGTAGATATGTCCGGCGGTGCCGGCTGCGGCGAAGACGTAACCCTTGGCCAATGCCTCTCCCTGTGCAAGGTTCCGGTCGGGGGAACGTCCCCCCACGCCTGGACAGCCTAAATGCCGCCCAGGCGTGGATGGCCGGGGCCGGTCAGCCTTGCAGCTCGGGGAAGTCCTCGTAACGGAACTCGGTCAACGGCTTCGCATCGCCGTCTGGATGGAGATCCTTTTCTCTGGAGCGCAACTCGACCCGTCGTATCTTGCCCGAGATGGTCTTGGGCAGCTCGTAGAATTCGAGGCGGCGAATCCGCTTGTGAGGCGAGAGCCGTTCCTTCGCGTAACCGAGAATGGAGAGTGCGGTCTCGCGGTTCGGCTCGACGCCCACCGCCAGAGCCACGTAGGCCTTGGGTACGGCCAGGCGGATGGGATCCGGCGAGGGGACCACAGCGGCCTCCACCACAGCCGGATGCTCGATCAGCACGCTTTCCAGCTCGAATGGCGAGATCCGGTAGTCCGACGCCTTGAAGACGTCGTCGGACCTCCCGACGTAGGTGATGTAGCCGTCCTCGTCACGGGAGGCGACATCGCCGGTGTGGTAGAAGCCACCCTTCATGGCCTCGGCGGCCAGCGTCTGGTCGCCCTTGTAACCCACCATCAGGCCGATAGGCCGGTCGGCGATAGGAAGGCAAATCTCGCCCTCCTCACCGACTTGGCCCGATATCGGATCCACCAGGGCGATCTCGTAACCAGGAACCGGCCGTCCCATCGAGCCCGGCTTGAGGCGCTGGCCAGGAGTGTTCCCGACCTGCAGCGTCGTCTCGGTCTGGCCGTATCCATCACGAATGGTCAGCCCCCAGGCCTTCGAGACCTGCTCGATTATCTCCGGGTTCAACGGCTCGCCAGCGCTCAGGGCCTCGTGCAAGGTGGCCGGCTTGGTTCCCAGGTCGGACTGGATGAGCATGCGCCAAACGGTTGGCGGCGCGCAGAACGTGTTCACCTGGCATTCGTCCATCTTGGCCAGCAGCGCCTCGGCATTGAAGCGCGTGTAGTTGTAGACGTAGATGGTCGCCTCGGCATTCCACGGTGCGAACAGGCTGCTCCAAGCATGCTTGGCCCAACCCGGCGAGGAGATGTTCAGGTGGGTGTCACCGGGCCCGACTCCGATCCAGTACATGGTCGAGAGATGGCCGACCGGGTAGGAGACCTGGGTGTGTTCCACCAACTTGGGACGCGAGGTGGTTCCCGAGGTGAAGTAAAGCAGCAGAGGGTCTGTGGCCGCAGTCGGCCCGTCAGGAGTGAAGTCCGACGAAGCGGTGCCCGCCTCCCCGTAGTCGACCCAGCCTTCCACGGGCGCGCCGATCGCGATGCGCGTGTAGTCGCCGGGCACGCCATCGAATTTCGAGGTGTCCTTGGAGCTCACTATCACGTGCTTGGCGTTGCCCCTGTCGATCCTGTCTTGCAGGTCCATGGGGGCGAGCGCGGGGGTAGCCGGAATAACGACGGCACCGAGCTTTATCGCCGCCAGTACCGTCTCCCAAAGCTCGATCTGATTGCCGAGCATGACGATGAAGCGGTCTCCGCGGCCGACGCCTAGGCCCCGCAGCCAGTTCGCAACCTGGTTGGAGCGCTTGGACATCTCCTGGAAGGAGAGCTTGGCCTCCCGGCCGTCCTCCTCCTGAATCCACACTGCGGGCCGGTCGTTGCCCACAGCGATGACGTCGAACCAGTCGAGCGCCCAGTTGAAATTGTCCAGCTTGGGAGGCGTATACCCCTTATAAGCGGTGGCGTAGTCCTCACGATGCTTCAGCAAATAGTCGCGCGCTTCGCGAAAGCGCCGCGTGGCCTCGTTCTCCTGACCCATTGCTCTCCTCCTTGCGGGGCTCAACGGCGCCGAGGGTGGCCAAGAGCACCCTCCCCCGGGGACGATTCCCCCTTATCCCGCCCATTGCCCATGTGGAACAAGGGCGGCCTGACCCAGCGCCGACGCAAAGACAATATCCCCGCTGGAGGCCTCCTGCCAGAACTGCCAGCTTTGGTGGCACCAATTCAGCCGGAATTGCGCACGAAGACCGAGACGCCGGTCTCGCTCACCAGGTGGAAGTGGCCCCTCAAATAGCCGAGGACGAGTGGAGTCCAAGGAATTCTTGCCGCGTTGTTGGCGCTCAGGACCACGTAATTTGCCCTGCTGAAGCTCCTAATCCAGAACTGCTCCAGGCGGCGCGGCGCGGTGGTTATATCCGCCGGCGGCACGGAACCGCTGTAATCCAGGGCGGTGCCGAAAGCGTCGACGATTCTGGGGCAGCCCGGCGAGGAGGAGAAGAACCGGTCGGAGAGGATGGTGATCTCCGCCGTATCGGTCACCACACAGGCCCCGGCCGGAACAACACGGCGGACGGCCACGGAAGGATCGACCAGCCCCACCCGGCTTCCCTCCAGGTGCACCATCGAGGCAAGCGCCATGGCCCCGATGGACACCGGAACCAGTGCCGCTCGAGGAACGCGATGGCCATCGCGGGGGATTGCACGGAGGCGCACCAGCGCGTGGCCCCATCCCAGAGCCACGAACGGGGCCACGAACGCGGCGTAATGGTAGAAGAACTCCGGTGCGACGAACATGGAGACCAGCACCAGGGCCAGGCTCCCCAGCACGATCCGCTCAGACTGGCTCAGGCCGGTTCGCACGCGAACAAATGGGTACGTCAGGGCACCAAGGGCCAGGGCTCCGACCGTGGCCGCAGCCCAAGGGTTACCGGAGACCGGGCTCACGGCGAAGCCCGTCAAGTAGCCGACCCTGAGCCCAAAGGGGGTTCTGATCCCGCCCCTTACGAACTGATCGAGAACGACCTCACGCACAAACGCCTGTGGATCGGTAAGGAAGAACGGCCCCGCCAGAAGCGCGAATCCCGCGGCAATGCCGACGGCAAGCAACAGCAGGCGCCGCCGCGACGCAAGCCCTACCACCACCGCAACCACCACGGTCGGCATGATGGCCCACGTCTTGACGGCACCTGCCATTCCCAGCAGCACTCCGGCCCCCAGGAATCTCCACCAGACGCGCGCAAGAGAGCCTTCCTCCAGCAGCACCGCCAGAGCAAGAAGGACGAAAAGGTTCAAATAGGGCTCGAGCAAAAGGGTCTGAGACGTCAGCACCGACGATGGGTAGACGGCCATGAAGCCGGTCCCCGCGAGAATCGACCCAATGGACAAGCGGCGTAGCAGGTATCCGACCAGGCCTATGTTTAGGGCACTCACCAGGCAGGTCACTATCCTGGTGGCCTCCAGCATCGCCCTCGTGCCGGTAGCGTGGGCAAGAAAAGCGAGCGGAAGCATCAGAGTGGGCAGGCCGGGGGGCTGAACCATGACGAAGTTCCGGTAGGGCCACAGCCCATGGCTCATCAGCAGGGAGGTACCGAAGTAGACGGCGTCGTCGTACTCGGCAATTCCACCGAGGTGAGATGGTCCAGCCAGCAAATATAGGCGCAACGCCAGCCCTGCGACCGCCACCGCGGCAATCACGGCGGCCGCGTGCCGGCTCCCCACGGACGAGCGCCCGGCCCCGATTTCCTCCGGCGTCCCTCCCGGGTTCATGGTTGGATGGGCGTCAGCGGCGCTTGAGCGGTGCCACCTCCACTGCAGGACGGCTCAATAGCGCAGTATGGCGCCAACCGGCGTGAAGGCGGCCTCCTCCGTGTTGGCCAAGTAGGCCTCCGCCCCAGAGGCCAGGGCGTCTCCGACTGCCGAGCCGACCAGATCCACATCCCCGATGACCGCATATTCATGCAGTTCTACCTGGTTGCTACCACTAACGCGGCGGCCCCAAGCGGGCCTGGTCGAAGAGACCAGGAGCGATTCTGCCCTTCCATCGTGTGCCGCGGCGGCAACCTCGTCCAGTTCGATAGTGGTGTACCCGGTTCCTGCCAGGGCTGCGAAACGCTCTACAGCGGCACGATGCCCGGCGGTCATCATCGACTCCACGGCCTCCCAGGCCCGCGCGTGCACAACCCGCTCGTCAGCCCTCGAGGGGCTCCCTTCAAGCCGCACGGCCGCGACCGGAATATGCGAAAGGCGCCTGGCGAGCGAGGATGCGAGTTCGCCAACTCCCACCACCACCATCGGGGCGCTCCACTCGGCCAGCTGCGGAGCGAGCTCGGCAGCGAGCATCTCCAGGAAATGCTCCTCGTGCCGCTTGGCCATCTCCTCGCCAACCCCTTTGGCGTGGAAGACAGCCACGCGCCCCGCGCGGCTGGTTCCTTCCGCACGGGCCGATATGTGCGCCTGACGGTCCTCGTAAGGACGAACATCCTCGATGGAGGTGTCGAGGTCCTCCGTTGAGAGGCGGGACATCGAGAAGCGGCTGGCCAAGTAGAGACGGACGTCGTTCAGATCGAGCCAGAGAATCAGGAAGTCTCCACCTCCCTCCATGACGGGAAGCAACGGCACCACCCATGGCGAAGCCGCGACCGAATAGGCCGGCTCGGGCGCAAGTGGCAACCGGAGAACCCGCTCTCCCTCGATGCCGCAAAAGATCGCCAGGCCACGCATGCCTCCGGCGAAGAAGGTGTCATCACGCAGCAGTCGGTTGGGAAGCTCCAGAACCTCTTTGACGCGTGCCGGGTGGTATCCGTCCTCGGCGAGCTCGCCACTGGCCTGGACAACAAGGTCGCGAAGCACGGTCTTGTCTCGAGCGACGTCCCCGGGAAGTCCCACTGGCAAATAGATACTGACTGCCGGCTCTCCCAGGCTCTTGGCGAGCGCAACTATGTCGTCTCGGCCAATCTCGTCGATCGTGCCGGGGGCGAAGAGAGAACTCTCCAACCGTGCCATAACGCACCTCCTCGTCTCGTCCGGACTCAGACCAGCTGTCCCGGACCCGCCCTCAGGGCCGGATTATAAGGCAGGGCCCTGGCGGCGCCCAAGGAACCTATGGCCCTAAACCCGCGTGATCTCCGCCTCGCGAGCGACTGCGCGCCAACGAAAAAGGGCCCTCCCTTACGGGAGGGCCCATGGGCAGGGGAATTGCCCAGCTAAGCGGGCTATCAGCCCTTGGTGTTATACATGCTCGCGACCTGATTCGCCGTCACCGAATACACGGTGTGGAGAGAGCCGGAGGTGTTGAACTGCTGCACGTCGAAGCCGGAGAAGACGTTGTGGTACTTGTTGAAGTCCTCGGGACCGCTAGCACCCTGATAGTTGATCTTCTTGCCTTCTTTGAGCAGCTTTACGCCCTGCGCATAGGTGTACACCGGGATCCCAGGAGGATTGGAGATCTTGGTGATGTAGTTCACCCACACGTGCGGGTTGGTGGTGTGCGCCGCCGTCATTGCCAGCGCCGCCATGATGACCGCGTCATACATGGCAGGCGAGGCGGGCAGGGGCTTGTTGGTGTGCCACTGGCCCTGGTAGGCCTTGAGGAACTCGTTGTAGGCCTGGGCGTACGCCGCCGGAGCCGCCATGCCGGTCAGCCACTTGCTGGCATCGGAGAGCCCGATCGCCTGGGCGAGCTGCAGGGAGGCGCCGGTGTCACCGGCGATGAAGTGGACGTTCAGCTTGCCGAGCTGACGGACGTTGGCGAACAGGGTCGCCGCAGTCTGCGGATCGGCGTGGAAGAAGATGCACTGCGGGTTCTTTGCGAAAGCCGCCGAGACCTCGGAGAGGTAGGAGCTCTGGCCGGCCTGGATCTGCTCGTTGGCGAGGATCGTTCCGCCGTTTGCCGTAAATGCACTTGTCACCGCAGGAACTTCCGCCTGGGCGTTCGCGTCCGAGGTGTACATAAGCGAGGCCCTGGTGCAATTGAGACCATGTATCGCGTAGTACGCCTCAGCCGCCAGCAGCGCCGAGTCGGATGGGAAGGTACGGAAGACGTAGGAATAATTCATGTGGTCCAGCTGGGTGGTGCCGCCCTCCATCAGGTCGACGACCTTTTCCTTCTGGAACTGGTTGATGACGCCCATGATCTCGAGCGAGCTGGGCCCGGCAACGAACGTGGGATGCGCAAGCTGCAGGGTCTTCCAGGCGGTGACTGCGTCCACCGGGTCGCCGGCGGTGTCCTGCAGGGACGTGGTCAGCTGGTGGCCGAGCACGCCGCCGTTGTGATTAACGTCGTAGACGCCGGCCTTGATGCCGTGGTCGAACCACTGGCCGACGAAGGCCTCGGCTCCGGACATGGGTAGAAGCTCGCCCACTACCAGCGGCTTGGAGCTGCTGGAGGACGAGCCGGATGAGGAGCCTGACGACCCCGACGAGGAGGACGACGAGCTGCTACCGCAGGCCGCCGCCACCATTGAGAACGATGCCGCCACTGTGGCCAGCTTCGCCCACTTTTTCAAACCCTTCACGGGTACCCCCTTGCAAATTCTCTTACTGTTGCTAGCCATTGCCGCCCCGGCAAACCCACCCGATTAGGCGGCAAAACTACGGCTGCAAACATGACAGGCCCTTCTCGAGCCATGGTGCGGGCGCGAACCCGCAAAGTGCTGTCGGTCGCTAGGCACTCACCCCGCTTCTTCCGGCCGCCGCCTGGGTCGATCCGCCCAGGAAGATCGATGCGAGGTCAAGCTTGGCCACCTCGCCGGCCGGCCCATCCAAGCGGTTGCGCCCGGCCACGAGCACGTACACCCACTCGGAGTTGGCTATGGCGCGCTCCACGTTCTGCTCGACCACCACTACCGTGGTGCCGAGCGAGGCGATCTTGCGCACCTGCTCCCAGACCACATCCACGTAAATCGGCGATAGGCCTGCCGTGGGCTCGTCCAGGAGCACCACCTTGGGGTCGCTCATTAGCGCGCGGGCCATTCCCAGCATGTTCCTCTGTCCGTCCGAC
>JAJYPE010000200.1 GCA_021795585.1 Actinomycetes bacterium
GCCAGCCGGAGGAATCTGAGCGGTTGTATAGCCGGGAGGGTATTCCCCAGAGGGCGCGTATGAGATCTTGACCAGGTATCCGGCATCGGAGAGCTTCTTTTGTGAGGCGACTCCGGGCATGCCGACAACGTCCATCAATCCGGCAGGGTGAGTCGCCTGAGTGGCGGCGCGCGGGGCCGGTTTGGCGAACGAAGCCGGGGTGCGGAATGGCTGTACGGGTGTGCCCGCCAGGGCCGCCACGTTGTAGTACGAGAAGGTCTCGGCGGGCCAGCTGCCGCCAACCACGTAGATCGGTGTTCTTGGAGGCGTCATCGGGATCTCCCCTTGGGGGTACCCTACCCAAACTACGGTGGCCAGCTGGGGCACGAAACCCCCGAACCAGGCGTCCGCCCAGTTCTCACCGGTTCCGGTCTTACCGGCGGCCGGCCTGCCGATTGCCGCATAGTAACCCGTCCCTTCGGTTACCACGTTGCGCAGCACCCCGATCTCGGTCGCGGCGGCGGTCGCCGAGATAACCCGCTTTGGGTCGGCGTGGTGCTGATAGACAAGGTTGCCTTTCTGGCCGTAGATCGCCGAGATCGCAAAGGGCGCGTTGTGCACGCCATAGTTGGCGATTGTGGCAAAGACGCTGGCCATGTCTAGTGGCGTGACGGGTTCCGAGCCCAGCACGATCGAGTTGTAGGGCTCGAGCTTGGAGCGGATGCCCATGGCGTGGGCCAGGTTCATAACGTTGACCGGGCCGATTTCCTGGATCAGCTGGGCGTAGACGGTGTTGACGGAGAGGACGGTCGCCGTTGCCAGCGTCATGTTGCCGGTGGGTTCACCTTCATAGTTGTGCACGACCCAGGTGGGTGCACCACCTGAGGCGGGGACTGTGAGAACCTTGGGCGCGAAGTAGATCTTCTGCGGGCTGATTCCTTGGGTGAGCGCTTCGGCTAAGGCGATCACCTTGAACGTCGAGCCGGCGGGCCGCTGACCCTGGGTCGCCATGTCGAACTGGGACGCAGGCTGTGAGGTACCGTAACCTAAGCCCCCTACCAGCGCCTCGATGGCACCCGTGGCCGGGTCGACCGAGGCGAGGGCACCGGACGGGGTCTTGGTGAGGTGGGGTACCGCTCGAGCCAAAGCCGCCTGCGCAGCGGCCTCGTCGGCGGGGACTTCGGTGGTTACGATACGGAGCCCGCCGTGCTCCAGGCGGAACAGTCGCTGTGCCGGCGTTGCTCCCAGGGCGGGAAGCGTCTCGGCTTCGTTGATGACCTGCTGGCTGAAGTAACCCAAGGAGGGCAGCAGCCCGGCTACTGATGGATCCAGCTGCAGGCCCGCCTTCATGTCCTGCGTGTAGGCGGCGCCGCTGATCTCGTGCTGTGAATACATGGAGGCCAGTACCACGTTGCGGCGTGACAGTGCCAAGGGGGGATGCACCAGCGGATCGTAGGCCGAGGGCGCGTTGATCAAGCCCGCCAGCGTTGCGGCCTGAGTGAGATTTAGCTCGTTGGCGGGCCGGTTGTAGTACCGGTATGAAGCCGCCTGCACACCATATGTTCCTTCGCCCAGGTATACGTCGTTGAGGTACTTTGCCAGAACCTGCCGCCGGGTCGTCCCGGAGAGCGAGCCGAGCGACAGCAAAATCTCGTGGAGCTTCTCCACCAAAGTGCGCTTGGGCGTGCCGAGCTCAAGCTTGACCAGCTGTTCCTCGATCGTTGATCCCCCCTGTAGCGCCGCGCCGCTGCTGATGTCGGTCACCGCCGCGCGCAGTATTGCTTTCAGGTCGATCGGACCCCTCCCCCAGTAGCGCCGGTCCTCGATGGCCACCACCGCCTGGGGAAGGTATGGGCCAAGCTGGGAGTACTCGATCGGCATCCGCAGAATGTCCGTTGGGACCGTCGTGATGAGTGATCCGTCCGAGGCGTAAATGGAGCTGATGGAAGACGAGACCACCGGGTTGTCGGGATGGACCTTGGGAGTGGTGCATCCGGAGGCGAAGCCCAAGGTCACCAGGACCGCCGCCAGACGTAACGCCCGCTTGGCTCTCAGCGTCAATGCCCTTTGCTTCAACGGCTACCGGCTCCGCCTCTACTCCTGCTTGCGCGCCCAATTTCGGGCGCCGCTTACGCAGCTCCCAGGTGTAAGGCTACCCGAAGGTTAACCGCCGGAATAGGCGCGGTGGATGGACCTTGCGATAGCGGCCGGAATGCCGGGCCGCACCGGTGAATCATTCCGAATCGGCGACGAAAGAGCCGATTCTTTCCGCCAGTTCCAGATCCTTTCGGTTCAGATAAAAGGCGTAGGCAACGGAGACCACGACGATCGCCAGCGCGACGTAAGGGAAGAAGCTAAAAGGGGCGCTCTGGCCAGGTTTGACCAGTTCGAAGAGTGGAAAACCGATGCAAAGGACTCCGAGCGCCGGAAGCACCAGGTGGCGGACAAGGTTGAAGTCTTCCGGGTGGTGTCGGCGATAGTAGAAGGGCAGCGCCAAGTTGGAGACCAAATAAACCAGGGCGACCAGGATCGTGCCAAGTGTCGCGATCTCGCCGAAGAATACGACCGGGTCCGTTCTGCCTCCGAAGGCGAAAGATATTGCCATTGCGATCCCCAGGAACAGCGCGATACTGGCCCACGGCGTCCGGCGGGTCGCCGAAAGCCGTGCCGTGAAGCTGGGCAGGATGCCCTCGCGACCCGAGGAGAAGATGATCCGGGATTGCGAATTCGACGCCGCGACGAGCGAGCCGACGATGGATGCCATACCCGCCAGGTATGCAAGAAATAGAAGCAGTCCGTTCACCCCGTGCGCCGCATCGAGGAACGGCACCGACGAACTGGCAACCGCTCGAAAGTTGTTCCCAAATCCGACCACAGTGGCATAGCTGAGAAAGACGTAGGTCAACGCCATGATCGCAACGGACGCAAATATCGCCCTCGGCACGTTGCGGCGCGGCTCGACCGTCTCCTCTGCCAATGAGGCGGAGTTCTCCCATCCGATGAACATGAACATTGCCAGAGGGAATCCGAGTGACAGGCCCGAAAAGCCTCCACTCAACTTGGCCGGGTTGAAGGGCTGCAGTGTTAGGGCTCGATGATGGTCAACGAGCACGGCCACGGAAACTATCAACAGGATGGCCAATTGCGTGGCGAATAAGGAAGCCGCGACCTTGGTCGAGACTCTGACGCCTCGGAACATCATGTAGGCCGCACCCAAGACGAACACGGTGGAGTAGACCTCCCACGGCGCCGAAAGATGTAGGTAGCGCAGGACAATGGCGTCGAACCACTCTCCGGAGATCACAACCACGGCCGCAATGGCTATTACGTATCCTGCTGAAACCGTCAGCGCGGTTGTCACGGCAGCGACCGGGCCGAAGCTCATTCCGACAAAGGTCACGAAAGAGCCCGCAGATGGGGTCGACCTGGAGAATTCCGCCAGGGTGTTGCCAAGGATCGCAATCGCCACTGCGGCAAGGATGATAACGAGGGGTGATGCGAGTCCAGAAGTGCCGGCTATGACTGCGAAGGAGAAGTAAAAGCTCATCGCCGGTGCCATATTGGCCATCGTGGACGATGCCACATCGAAGCTGCCGAGCGTTCCTTGGGCCAGCCGCTCCGCGCCGCCTTCCTTCGGCTTCGAGTGGATGAACCTTTGTCCGCTTCGGGGCCCACTCCCAGGGATCGCCTCGAACTCCTCGGTGTCATCTCTCCCCAAGGCCCATCCTCCCTCGCGCCACCGCGCTGCCACGAACGCTGGCTTCCAGTCTGTCAGGAGCCTCCGCCGACTCAACCCCCTGACGCCGCACCCCTCACCTCCTAACCTCTCCACCTCCCAACCTCTCCGCACCCCTCACCTCCCAACCTCGCCTCCTAACCTCTCCACCTCCCAACCTCCCCACACCCCCTTCCAAAAATTCCCCCCACCCCGGCACGGCCCGTCCCAAGACGCGTTAGGATATCTAGTCCCACTCCACGGAGCTGATCCGGGAAAAGCCCCCCAGAAGGCCAGGCCCCAAAAAGCCAGGC
>JAJYPE010000201.1 GCA_021795585.1 Actinomycetes bacterium
CGGGTTTCTCGATCCTATTTCCGGTCCTCTGACTGCGACTCTTCTTTACGACGGCTCGAGTTCGACCTCAGGCAGGATCGCCGAGCTTGTCTCGAGGATGGTTGGGTATATGGGCGTGCATGTGTCACTGGTCCGAGAGCCCGACGCCGCATCGCTGAAGGCGGCCCTGGCCCACGGTGCCTTTACCATGGCCATCACCAGCGCGGACATGACACTCGGACCGACGGCCCTGGCCGATTCTTATCTGACACGGTCTTCGCCGGCAACCGACATCGCTCCACTGATTCCGGTGGACGCCTCCGCTATCGTTGCACAGGCTGGAACAGACATATATCCTGTCGCCTCTGCCAAGGTCTTTGCATCCGTGGACTCGCTGATCTGGCAGCAAATGGCTACGTTCCCACTCTTGGCGCCGCCCGTGGGGGTTACCTTGTCGGGGCAGGCACCCACTTCCACGCAACTCGCCGCATTGCTGCAGCTCGCTACTTCGGGCGGCTTCGAGACCTCCCAGCCGCGCGCCTACCCGCGCTGAGCCGGCGGAGATTCCGGATCCGCACCAGGATGGATTTCGAAGCCGGCACCACTTGCGGCCAGGCGGGCACGCATCACCTCGAAAGCTTGCGGTGAGCTGTCGACAAGGATGAAAGCCCTGCCCAGGGCAAATGCGGCTTCACCCGTTGTGCCGCTACCTGCGAAGAAGTCGAGCACGGTGTCACCTGGCCGAGTTGAGGCCGCGATCATCCTGCGCAGGATGCCCAAGGGTTTTTGGGTGGGGTAACCCGTCTTTTCGCGCCCGGTCGGGGAGACGATGGTATGCCACCACACGTCGGTGGGGAGTTTCCCGAGCGCGGCTTTTTCTGGAGTGACCAGACCCGGTGCCATGTACGGCTCTCGCTCCACCTCGGCTGCATCGAAGTGATATTTAGCCCTGTCCTTGACGTAAACCAGAATGTTGTCGTGCTTGGCCGGCCACCGCGACCGCGGCCGGCCGCCGTAGTCGTAGGCCCAAATGATTTCGTTCAAGAAGTTGTCGCGCCCGAAGATCTTGTCGGCGAGCACCTTGGCATAATGAACCTCGCGGTAGTCAAGATGCAGGTAGAGCGAGCCGCGGGCGTCGAGCAGGCGATGCGCCTCGAGGATGAAGGGCTCGATGAAGGCGCCGTAGTCGTCGATCGAGTCCTGGTAGTGCATTCGCGACACAACCTCGCTCGAGTAGCGGCGCCCCTTGAACCCGGTGCGGTCGCCGTCCTCGTCGGGCACGGTTCTGATGGAGTTGCGCGCCTGGCGCCTACCGGTATTGAAGGGCGGGTCGATGTAAATCATGTGGGCGCATTCGTCCGCCAGTTGGCCCAGCACTATCTCGCTCGGACCCAGGATTACTCGGTTGGCTGGGGATTCGATCAACTCTGGTGCCTTTTCCCTGTTGCGACGCTATCTGCCTTCGGCCGTGTAAAAGGGCCGGAGGCCGCCGGCGCGTGCTTCGCGCGGGCGAGGATGATCATCCACGGTGAAGAGGTGTTCGAAGGTAAGGGTCAGATTTGGGTTATAGAAGGGGTCCGCTTCCAGGACCTGCGGCGACCAGCGCTTTTGCAAGTACGCTACCTCGGCTTGCTCCCGCTCCAGGGCTTCGCCCTCAGTGGGAGGTTGGCGCGTGATGGTCTCGTGGTGGATAAGAAGCGCTTCGGGGGCAAAGACGTTGACGTAGCCGGCTTCCCCCGCTCGAAGACAGAGATCGACGTCGTTATAGGAGACGGCAAGGTTGGCCTCGTCCATTCCTCCGAGGCGGTCGAATAACTCCGAGCGGATCGCCAGCGCGGCTCCGGTGAGCGCCGATACCTCGCGGGGGTAAATCAGATAGCCCTGGTAGCCGGCCTCCCGCGCGTCGGACCCGACAAAACTGTGCGCCGCGACGCCGGCCACTCCGAGCACCATGCCCGCATGCTGCACCCGCACCGCGCCGGGGTAGAGAAGCTTTGCGCCCACGGCACCGATTGCCGGATGCTCCAAATAGCAGCACAGATCTTTCAGCCATGCCGGAGAGATCACCTCGGTGTCGTCGTTTAGGAGAACGAGATGCTGGCCGGCGGCCTGGGCGGCAAGACCGTTCACGAGGCCCGCGAAGTTGAAGCCCGGATAGCGGCCGGCCGAGCTTGCCACCATCCGTACGGGCCCTTTGGCGCTCATCTCCTCGGCTAGCTCGGCTAGCTCGGCCGCTCGCGGGCCGTTCACGTCCAGCAGGACCTCGAAGTCGGGGTGGTCCGTGAGCGAGAGGATCGACTCGATGCAGCGGCGCACTATTTCCGGCCGCGCCGCCGTAGGAATCAGCACGGATGCCCGACTGCCGGCTGTGCGCTTGGCGCCGAAAAAGCGCTCCGCATAGGCCGGAGCCCGGTCCAGCATCTCGCACCCCGGCAGGGCGGGGGCGGGATGCTCATCGCCGGCCAGATGGTGGAGGACTCTGGGAATGTGGATGACTGAGGCGTCGGGAACGAGTCCGGCCAAGGCGAGAGGATCGACCTGAGCGTCCCGAAGCGCGCTGCCCGCGAGTTGGGGCGCGATGCTTGCCGACCGGCTGAGGAAGTCGCGCGACAAAAGAAACAAGGGGCTGAAAGACGGCTTGAAGAATGGAGAGTGGGGCAGCCCATCCTCATCGATCAGGTCATGGTCGGCATATATGAGTTGGGCACCGGGGTGGCGGGCAGCCGCGATTTCGTATTCCGCGATTGCATCGGGGGAGAGAGAATCCCCTGCCCGGATGGCAGCGACCCATGTGCGGGGCTGGAGAGGCTCGTCGGAGGTGATGAAGGATGTCCGTCGCGCCAGCGCCGCATGCAGCCAGGGATCGAGCATCGTGGAAAAGGCGCTTCCGGCTGTGACCCTTTGTGGTGCCGCGGACTGGGCCAGGAGGCTCACTGCGGTTGCGTTGGCGGCTTCGGGGGTTTCGGGTGTCCCACAGACCAGCACTTCGATCCCAGGGCTGCCTTGAGGAGGAAGCGCCGGCAAGGCCAGCGATTCCAGTCTGCGGGCGAAGTGCCAGGCTTCGTATCCGCCGTCAGGTGCAGCTTGGCTCGCCGAGAGTCCTGACTCGACCTTCGAGGACAAGACTTTCCATAGGGCGTCCGGGAGGGGAATCAAGCGGACTTTGGGTCGCACGGGTTGCGTCCGGCCGCGGAGGCCGATAACCAGCCAGATGCGCAGGGCATCGGATGGAACGGTGATGACGCCACGCCACTGCCCGCGCTTGGCGGAAAGAAGCGTCGCTCGCGCGTCGAGGCCGTTGGCGCGCTGCATGCCGGCCGCTGCTGCGGCGACCTGGCCAGATACCCCCGGCTGGAGGATCACGAGATAGCGCCCCTGAGGAATCTTGGGCCCGATGCGGACGGCCAGTGGGTCCGGGCCGCTCAGGAAGCCCCCGGAAGCGGAGTGGATGGTGCCCGGGCCAGGCTCAAGAGCCAGGAGGCGCCCGCCGATGATGGACCGAAAACCGACCGCGGCCTTGGCCAGAATTGCCAAGGCCCTGCTCGCTCGTTTGCTGGACGTCCCGGTCATGGTGCTGACCAAGCCTAACGGCTGATTACTCGGTGGCCAGAAGGCAACCAAGCCGGATTGTGCTTCGTTGTGCGCGCAGTTGCCGTGTGTCAGGCGGTCCTCAGGCTTCAATCTGCGTTTTGCATGAAGCTCATGAGCTGTGCAAACGTTTGCACTACTTCTGGTTCTCTGATAGGCTGCCGATTATGAACGAGAAGCGCAGGCGTTGGGTGGGAATGCCGTTGCGTCGGCAAGAGGATGTGGCCTTCCTTACGGGCGGTGCCCGCTACGTGGCCGACCTGGGCGCAAAGGGAGCCCTGCACATGCGCATCGTGCGCTCGACCGCGGCGCACGCTCGACTTCGATCGGTGGACGGGTCCTCCGCATTGGCCGTGCCGGGTGTCGTCGCCGTGTACACCTCCGCCGATCTGGCGGGTTCAGCGGGGAAACTTCCAACCCAAGCGGCTCCGGGG
>JAJYPE010000202.1 GCA_021795585.1 Actinomycetes bacterium
GACCTCTTGACCCCCAGTCAAGCGCGCTAACCAAGCTGCGCCACAGCCCGTGTCTCAACGACGGGTGTCATCCTAGCGGGGGTTCGCCATTCCCCCCGGTCATTCCCGCTTGTGAGCCCGACTTTCCAGCCTGCTCGCTCACAAGGAGACGCGAGGAGCGCTAGAGGTGATGGCTGAGCCACATTATCAGCTGCACAAAGCGATAGAGCAGGTAGATGACCGTCGCAACTATGAGCAGCTTGAAGTGCCAGGGCGTCTTGAGTGGCTTGACGATCGGCGTGCCGCATACCGGGCACTTGCCGTCCCGGCCGATCTTGTCGTCTTCCTGGAATTTTGCACAGGTCTCACACCAAGCCACAAGCACCACCGGGCTGAAAAGTCATAGCGTTGGCATCCTAGCTGCCCTTGGAAAGAGGGGTGAGGAAGCTCTAAAGGGCCCGGCTCAGACCGGATAGACCCCGTGCCGCTTGCCAAGCGGAGGCTTTGGCTTAGACCTCGAGTTGGAGAAGCGGCGGATCAACTCGACGCGAAGGTCGTCCAATGCGACAACGTCGTCGACCACCAGGTTCGCCGCCAACTTGAACAGATCGACATCCTCGGAATACTCCGCTCTCTTCTCCTCGATGAAGGCTTGCCGCTCGGCTTCGTCGGATATGGCGGCGATATGGTTGGCGTAGACCGCGTTCACTGCCGCCTCGGGTCCCATGACCGCGATCTCGGCGCCTGGCAGAGCAATCGTGGCCTCGGGCCCGAATGCCGGCCCTGCCATGGCGTACAGACCCGCTCCGTATGCCTTGCGCACGATTACCGTCACCTTTGGAACGCTGGCCTCCGAGACGGCGGCGATCATCTTGGCGCCATGGCGGATGATGCCAGCCCGCTCGACCTCGGTGCCGATCATGAACCCGGGAACGTCCGCAAGAAAGAGCAGCGGAATGTTGAACGCGTCGCACATCCAGATGAACCGTGCCGCCTTGTCGGCGGAATCGACAAAGAGGACGCCGCCCTTTTGCGCGGGATTGTTGGCCACCACTCCTATGATGCGTCCCTCCAGCCGCGCGAGCCCTACCACGAGTTCGGTTGCGAAAAGCGGCTTGATCTCGAAGAAGCTCTCCTCGTCGACCAAGGCGTCGATCAGATCGTGGATTTCATAACCTGCGAGCGGGTTGTCCGGGATCAGCCCCATGCCCAATTCCGCGGAGGGCGTCTCGCCCAGGTAAGAGGGAGGCGCCTCACGGTAGTTGGAGGGAAAGTAGGAGAGGAAGTCCCTCGCCATGGCAATCGCCTCGGTGTCGTCCTGGGCCAGATTGTCACCGCAACCTGAGATCGTGGCGTGCATCCGGGCGCCGCCCATCTCCTGCAGCGTGGTCTTCTCGCCGATCACCATCTCCGCCATGCGTGGGGAACCCAAATACATGGAGGCGTTGGCCTCGACCATGAAGACCACATCGCAAAAGGCCGGAATGTAGGCACCGCCGGCGGCGGAGGGGCCGAAGAGGCAGCAGACCTGGGGCACCTTGCCGGATAGCTGGACCTGGTTGTAGAAGATCCGCCCTGCTCCGCGCCTTCCGGGGAAGAGCTCGACCTGATCCGTTATGCGTGCTCCGGCCGAATCGACAAGGTACACGATGGGTATCTCGCGCTCCATGGCCACCTCGGTGATGCGCACGATCTTCTCCACCGTGCGCGCGCCCCAGGACCCGGCCTTGACGGTGGGGTCATTCGCCATAACCGCCACCGGTCTCCCGTCGATCTCCCCCACCCCGGTTACCACGCCATCGGCGGGCAGTCCCTTGGCAAGGGCGTTGGCAAATAGGCCGTCTTCGACAAAGGTACCTTCGTCGAAGAGCAGGCCGATCCGGTCGCGTACATAAAGCTTGTTAGCCGAAGCCAGCTTCTCCTTGGAACGCTCGAGATTCCCTTGACGAATCTCCTCGCGCCACCGCTTAAGTTCCCGATGCTCCGGCAAATGGCCTCCTTTGGAAAACTTTTCTCCAATCTATCGAGCTGGAGACCTGCGGAGAAGTGCGCCGGGAATTACCTACTCGGAGCGCCTGCGCACCCTCATCTTGATTGGGGTGGGACCCAGCCCGAAGCGCTCCCTCAGCTTCCGCTCCAGATAGCGCATGTACGGCGGGTCGATGGGGCGGGTGGAGAAGAAGGTGAAGGTGGGAGGATCGGTGGCTCCCTGCACCGCGTAGAGAATGCGCGTGCCCTTGGCGGGGTGCGCCGCTTGAAACTCGGCGATGGCCAAGTTGAGTTCCCGGGTGGGGATGCGGTGCCGATAGGCAATGATGGCGTTCTGTACTGCGGGGAGGATGCGGTGCACCCCTGTGCCGGTTTTGGCCGAGATGCGCAAGAAGGGCGCGTAAGTAAGGAAGGCGAGCCGCTCCTCTGCGTCCCGGCCGTGCTCTAGCTTCTCCTCGGTGGACAGGTCGTCCCACTTGTTGAGGATCACCAGCACCGGGCTGCCCGCAGCGTCTACGCGTTCGGCGAGCCGCTGATCCTGATGGGTCACTCCCTCGTGCCCGTCGATGACGAGCAGGGCGACGTCGGCGGCGTCAATGGCCTTCAGCGCCCTGACCATGGAGTAGTACTCAGTGCCGCTCGCCTCCTTGGCGCGGCGGCGCATGCCTGCCGTGTCGAGGAACCGCAGAGTGCCGATCTCGGTCTCGACCACCGTGTCCACGGTGTCGGTGGTGGTGCCGGGCATGTCGTGCACAACTGCACGGTCGTCGCCCACCAGCCGGTTGAAGAGGGTGGACTTGCCTACGTTGGGGCGGCCGACTATGGCGACAGAGAAGACGCCCTCCTCTGCTTCGGCTGCCTCTTGGGCGGTCGGCTCATCACGCGGGGAGACGGCGGAGAGCTCCTCCACTATTACGTCCAGCAAGTCGCCGGTCATGGTGCCGTGCATGGCCGAGACCGGGACCATCTTCTCGAATCCGAGGGCGGCGAACTCCCAAGCTGCGAGTCGGCGCTGCTCCGACTCCGCCTTGTTGGCCACCACGATCACCGGCTTGCGCGTCCGCTGCAGCATGCGCGCAACGTCGGTGTCCTCTCCGGTGATACCAACTGCGGCATCCACCACGAAGAGGATCAGGTCGGCGTCGGTGACCGCCGAGCCTGCCTGGCGGGAGATCTTGGACTCGAGCTCGTTACCCGCCTCGAGCCATCCACCCGTGTCGATCAGCTCGAACTCGACCTCGCGCCAGACCGCGGAATAGGACTTGCGGTCGCGCGTGACTCCGGGCCTCTCCTCGACGATCGCCTCCTGACGGCCCACGATGCGGTTTACCAAGGTGGACTTGCCCACGTTGGGGCGGCCCACCACTGCGATTCTGAACACTCGTGACTCCTAGTTGGCTGAAGCGGCCGGCGGGCGCAGGCTGGGACCTTCTCCCAGATGCCCGGCCAGTGCGGCGCGAAGGCTGGCGCCGTCGGTCGGAACGACCTCGATCGGGAAGGGCAACGACTCCAGCGTGGCCCCGTCGAGGAACCTGTCCTCGGAGAGGCAGACATCGGGCAGGAGAAAAAGATCGTACTCGGGAGCAGCCTCAAGAGCGGCAGCAATGTCCTCTCCCACCATGAGGCCGGCCACGCCGACGTTGCCGCCAAAGAAGCGGTTCTCGACCTCGACGTAACCCACCTGGGGGAACGCCGGCGAGACGATGGAGGGGAGCACCTTGGCACCATAGGTCGAGGTGATAAGCGCCACCTTGCGCTGCCCGCGCCTCCGCGGCAGGCCGATGTTTGAGCCCGTCGTCGAACGCACCGCGCGGTAGCCTTCCTTCGGCGCGCCTTCGACCCAGGCGAAGAAGCCCTGCTTCACTCCACGGACCTGCTCCGCCTCACCCTGGAAAGCCCGCTCGAAGGAACGGGTGATGCCTATCCCGTTCTCGTGCTGGGAGAAGTCCCCGTAACTTTCGTACGCAGGAAGGTCGGCTCCGGCCACCAGGTAGTACTCG
>JAJYPE010000203.1 GCA_021795585.1 Actinomycetes bacterium
GGGGCGGGTGGATGGCGAGGCGCGAACACTTGCCAAGGAGATGGCACTGGCCATAGTTCGTAACTGGCCGCCCGAGGTGGAAGGAGACGGGACGGCTGCGTGGCCGCTGCTTCCGACCCTCGGCGCGCCCACCACGATCCTGCTGGGCGACCTCGACGTCACCGAAATTCTTGCCTTCTGTCCGGTAGCGGCTGCTGCCATTCCCGGGTGCAGGCTGGTCACGCTGCCAGATCGTGCGCATATGCCACAGCTGGAGGATCCCGCCCAAGTGGCGGAGGTCCTGCGCGAAGCCTTCCTGACAGGCGACTAGTCATCGAGGCTCCGGGGCGGTGGCCGGGTGCACCGGGCAATGGACGATGCCGGCCCAGGGTCGGGGAGTGCCGGAGTTCTGCTTTAGACAAGGCCTGCGCAGCGCTCACCCCGACTTGGCGCAGGAAATCCCGAGCGAGGACGGGGTGGCCCCAGGCTCGAGCATTTCCTGATAGCTCAGTCTGAGGATCTCTTCGATATCGAGCCCCGTCTACCTACGGAGTAGGTAGACGGGATCTTTGCAGACCTGCGAAGTCGCCTTCTTGCTGCGAGAAAGTGCCTGCTGGATCGAGCGTACGATGCTGGTCCATCTAGGGAAAGTGACCAAGAGCACCGAGCAGATCTTCGCTCGGATGGAGAAGCACCTCAGGCCTATGGTCGAAGACACTTCTGAGATTTGGCGCTAGGAATGCACGGTGACCAGGGTACCGATGTGCAGGTAGGCCCAGGCCAATTGCGCGGTGGCAAAGGGCAGCTCGACGCATCCAAGGCTTTGGGGGAAACCGTAGGAGGCTCGGACGAAGCCATGGACGGCATTGCCGCCGTTGAAGTAGGACACCCAGCGCACGAAGTCGGCGTAGTGGGTGCCGTTGGGGTTGGTGCCGCGCATGGTCTGTGACCGATAGCGCAGGTAGACGGGATACGTACCGTCGACAGTCGGATCGAGAGGTATGCCGGTGTTGACAAGCGCTTGAAGAGCAACCGCGCCGTTATGGTACAAAACGATGTGTTCGGGCAAGGCCTTGGAAACGTCGGCCCAGTTATAGCCATAAGGGTTGACCTTGCCTGCGTTGACCGCGTTGGCCAGGTAGGGCCAGAGCAGTGGATTCGCCTGGCCGACAGGATCAAGACCTGCCGCGTTCTCAAAGGCCCTCACGGCGCCTTGGGTCATGACGTTGTCGACGCCCGGACTCCAGAGAGCAGCCAGCCGTGCGGGAGCTGCCCAGCGCCAGGAGAAGTTACCCGCCGGCGGACTGTAGGCCAGTGCCACCTGCTCGCCCAGGGACACCACTGTTCCCTGTGCGGGGCTCGAAGGCGTCCAGTTGAGGGGCAGGTAATCCAAGGCGCCCAATAGCTGCTGCAAGCGCGTCTGGGAGCCACGGGGCATTGTGTAGGTGATTGTCGAGGTTTGGATCAACTTGCCGCCGCTCGCGATTTCAACTGGCCCGGGCAGGGCGATCTTCAGCTGCTGACCTGGCCACAAGCTACCAGCGGCAGGCTCGAACTCGAGGGTGTACGGGTTCGGCTGCACCCAGTGCCCCGATGGCCCGGTGTGGAGCTTGGCCACATCCAGGCTCGGCAGGCGCTGCCCGAACGCCGCCGCCACCGGACGGGAGAGAAAGATGCGCAGCGGTGCCTGAGGCGACAAGACTGTGGTACCCACCGTCGGTGTGACGATCGCCACGAGCCCCCGACTGGCGAAATATGGTAACGCTACCGGCGAGCCTGGCGCCTCCCACGTGTATCGGGAAGCGCTTATTTCGGTTATCCCGGTCGAGTCGGTGGCCAGGACTATCGGCAGCTGAACTGACCGGCTGGGGGTCGGCAGGTCTAGCTGGTGGTTCGCCCCACCTGCGGACCAGTCGACAAGGCGCACAGACGTTACGAAACGGGCCACAACGCGGTTGCCCGGGCGTGCCGTGGCGACCGGAGAGGCAAGGGCCGGCGACGTTGGAACAGGCACGGACACGGTGGCGCGCACCTCGTTGCCGGCCAGCCAGGATATCCACCGTGGGGTCCGGGCGACCACATTCACGACGACGGTGCCGCCCGGAGGGACCGGCGACACGGGGGCCAGGTTGGATCCGTGTTCCACAAGTGCCACTGCGTGCCCGCCGTCAGTCGCCCGAATCGATGCGATCTGTACGCCGCCACGCTCCGACAATGATGCCAGCTCTGATTGGCCCGCCTTCAGGACGATGCGAGGCCACATGAGCACTACCAGCGCGACGATACCACCGGCAACCAGGAGCCCTCCAGCCGCGGACCAAAGAAGCCAGCGACGCCAACCATGCCGCTTTTCGTCTCCATCGGGGGACGATGCCTGTTCGTCTGGGGTGGCGGCCCCCAACGGGCTTTGGAGAGTCACCTGCCCCGGCCTGCCGGTATCGCGAAACCCCAAACCCATTCTTCCTCCGCATCAGCCGAACCGGCAATGCATACGTTCTCGCGCCGGACAACATGACCAACAGCTTGCCAAGGGGATTTCCCTTCAGGCGCGCCGCGGGTCAACCAATCAATCCCGCCGGCCTCCTATACCGAGCGCCAGGTCAACCGATACGCGGGGTCGCTTTACAAACCAAAATTACCCCGCTAACCGGGGTTAAGTGTCGGCACCCATCTCTACCAGGCTCTTTATAGCTGCGGCAAATCAGGTAATAGTCGTCCCAGCGGTTCGTGAGTGAGGAGCCTTCAACCGCTCAGCTCATCCTGGCCGGACCCGTGCCAAACGCCCGCCACTCCGGGAAATGCATCCCTGCCGAGAAATTGCATCCGAGCCGCCATTCACTTCCGGGACTAAACATTCGCCGTGCGACAGCTCTCCATGGCTCATCCCTTTGACCACGGGGGCGATGTACTCCGGCTGACTTCAGTCGACAGACCTCCTCACGGTTTCGCCTCCTAATAGGATCGGATCCAAGGCGCCGAGTCCGCGGGGATTAACGCGCCGTCGCTCGACCCTACTTTGAGTTGGGGATCATCGTAGTGGTCCTAATAATAAATCTGCGAACCTTCATTTGCGGGAGTTGGCGTAGGTGCTTAGTGGGCCGCCGGCCATCCCTAAGACCAGCGAGGCGATGGCATTTACTTCGAAACCTGCGCTGAGGTGACAGGATCCGCGACGGCCGGAAGCTCTACGCTCAAGGCAACGTGCTTTGCGACCCCGCAGTGACCGGTGTCGCCTGGGCACCCATTTCGACCTTCGGCAGTCGCCCCTCTCGGTCAGCGCTCGGATCCTGCGCATGAACGGGAAAACCTCGAGCCTCAGACCCCACGCTGGGGCTGTAGCTTCGTCTCCGTTGGTCCGGAGTCTGTCGTTGGAGCCATTGGGTGGTCGGTTATTGTCGGACCAGCACTCGATGTGGCCGGAGCTACTTACGCTTGCATCTGTGGTGGCTCTGGTGCACTCTTTCGATCACCTTCGGACGTATCGGCTCCATGGCAAGTCTTAGTGCCTGTTCCAGCTGCTCTTTCGTAAATGTCACGGATCAGTGGTGAGGAAACAAGCTCTAGTTGGCAACCATCCTCCGATGTTGTAGGAGCCTTGAATGCCGACGTTCGGACTGATCTTCTGCTCTTATTGTGGGTGGCATGCGCACTGATAGTTGGCGCCGTCGTAGTTACTCACCGTGATTTATCGCACGGGTCGGTGTGCTACCTTGTGGGTCCAGTGACGGTCGCGGCTGCAGATAGCGGCGCACCCCGCATGCGCTACCAGTTAAGGCAGTAGCAATACAAGATCTAATCGCACTGCGGCACACGCTTCCGATACCGTACCCACCGGGCTCGAAGGCTACGTGATGATCGCTATGCGCTGGGGCCGGGGGCCTTCGCTCTCGCAAAGCAAGCGTCCACGCCGATTGCAGGCCTCATGTGCCGGGGTTCCCACGGTCAGAATCCTCTCGGCTTCACTTAGTTGTCTGGCCGCAAC
>JAJYPE010000204.1:0-3137 GCA_021795585.1 Actinomycetes bacterium
CGACTTAGCAAGCATGACCTCTTGCCCTATATACGACCTTTGCTGCAATGAATAATTGCGGAGAAGGTGCGAATGAGGAGGTGTGCGATGCTTGCAGGCCTTGGGATTCCGGCCCTACTGGTGATTGTTTTCGCAGCGGCCGTCTGGCTGCTTGGGTCTCGGCACAGGTCTCGTGCGGGCGCCGCCCCGTCGACGGGCATGGATCGGCCCGAGCCGGCATCAGAGATCAAACACCCGGCGCGCGTTCCGGCGATGGCTGGCGCCCGTGGCAGCCGGCTGGCCGATGAGCTGGGCCGCTGGACAGGCGCAGGGCTCATCACTCCGTCTGAGTCGGAGGCGATAGTTGCCTTCGAGGAGAGCCGCGGCTCCGAGCCGGAGCCTGTGCGTGCCGTTGCCGCTCGACCCCGCAAGATTCCTGCCGCGGCGGAGGCGATGGGCTATCTCGGCGGTGCGCTGGTGGTGATCGGCATGACCCTCACCGCGACGCGCTTCTGGGCGGAGTTCTCCATATCGGCGCGTTTGATGCTCACCGGGGTGGTCGCCATCGTGCTCATGGTGGCCGGCGCCATGATTCACGAGGCCGCCGACCCCGCCCTGGCCCGCTTCCGCTGGTTCATTTGGCTCGCCTCGTCCGCTGTTGTGGGCGTCTTCTTCGGCGTGCTTGGGATGCAGCAAATTGACCTCAGCTTGAAGGGCACGATCCTCCTGACCGCCGCCGCGATTGCTATGCAGTCGGGACTTCTCTGGTGGTGGAAGCAGCGCCCGGTTCAGCAGATGGTTACCCTTGGGGCGATCTTGGTCGCGGTGACAGCCCTGGCGGCGGTTATCTTTGCCGAGCCGGCGCAAGGCCCGATGGGGATTGTGCTTTGGCTCGTGGGTGCGGCCTACGTGGCGGTTGCATTCCGGCGATGGACGCCCGACTTCCAGCTGACCCGGCTTGCCGGCGCGATTGCCACGGTGGTTGCCGGGGTCTTCGTCGTAAATGCCTGGCAGGGCGAAGGGGGTCTCTTCTTGATGGCGGACGGGGTGGCGGTGCTGGCCTTGGCCGAGATCCGAGATCTTCTGCCCAGCCGTGCCGATCGACTGGTCTTCGGGGCCGTGGGCGCGGTGGGGGTCGCTTTAGCCATTTCTCCCACCTTCACCTATTACTCGCCGGCGGCCGCGATCGTCGCCGGATGTCTCGTGTGGATCGCCGGTGCCGTGGTCCTCGTATTGGGATTCCGAAACCTGGTGGTGACACCGCGCCTGGCCCAGGCGGTGGGCGGGGCGGCGTTGGTGGCGGCTGGGGCCATTACTGCGAATCAGTCCGAGCCGTTCGCCCTTGCCTGTGGAGTTGTCACTTCGGTGCTTCTCGTCGGCTTGGGAACACGTCCGGGAATGGTGCTCATGTCCGCCTTCGGTTCTGTCGGTCTGCTTGTCTATGTCACCTGGAGCGTGAACTATTTCTTCCCTGGCCAAGCCCAAGCTCCGGTGGTCATCATGGTGGCCGGATTGCTGGTCATCGGCGTCGCGGTGTGGATGGCCCGCCTGCGTGGTCGCTTCGCTTCCGAGCTTCGCCGACGGGATGGACGCACGTAGCACCGCTGGATCGATGGCGTGCCACAGTCGGCGCCGGGTGATTCGGTTCGCGCCTTCGGGGGCTTCGGAACGTACCTGGTTGTTGCGAATCGGCGGCTCCGGCCGTTAACCAATTCGGACAACGAGTATGGGATTCGATGAGCTGCACTCGCACTCCCCGTTCCATCCGCGCAACCCGCCGGCCCGTGTGGCCGTGTGCCTGCGCGGGATGCTGATGACCTAAGCCGAATGGCGGACGCATCGACATCGGGAAATCGGTTGGGTGGCCGGCGCGGCGCCGCCACTTCGGATGCTGACCTTTCTTTACGAAGGACGAACATGGCAGTCGAGGCGCGCGCACAGATTTTGGAGCATCACTTTCACGAGGACATGGTCGCCCTCTGCTTCTCGCTTCGTGAAGAGGGCTATTGGCCGGCCTCGTTTTATCGCTCCGTAGTCGAGATCGGCGGTCTGCGCGCGGCCAAGCGGCTGCTTCATTCGGTCAACTACACGGAGGGCTTTCTTCGACTCGAGGCGATGGGCCTCCTTGCCTGGAGCATCGAGTCACACTCCCTCTTCCCCTGGTACCGGGAGCTCTTTACCGACGAGGAACTGGACGTGGCCAGCTCCCGGCTTATGGCCTTCCGCTTCTGCGGCCATCTGGCGGGTCCTAGGCTCGCTGACGTACCCGCTTGGTATCGCGGGCTTGCCGAGCCATAGGTAATCTGCCGGCCTGCCGGTTCACGCTGGGGCCTCGAACTCCATGTGGGTCCCGATGCAGGCTTCGTTCCCTTCCGGATCGGCCAGGACCCACCAGGCGGGTGCGTGCTCGGCGGTCACGACCCGCCCTCCTGCCGCTACGGCGGCCGCAATGCGCTCCTGAGCTTTCTCGTAGGGCACATAGACGTCGACGTGGATGCGGTTTCGCTCCGTGCGCGGCGCATCCATTTGCTGGAACCAGATCCAAGGTGAGACGGCATAGGGGTCTACCAGGTCCTCTTCGCCCTTTGCCACGTATCCCAGCACGGCCCTCCAGAACTGCATGACCGTCGGAATGGACATGGCGTCGATGGCCAGCATGACTTGCTGTAGCGAAAGGCAATCGAAGGCCAGGCCCATCTCCGCGGCCTCGGACGAAATGGCGCGGGCCAATTCGACGTCCGACTTGCTGGGCGCACCCGTGTCGCCGAAGGCCAAGCGGATGGTGACGCTGCCGGGCCGCAGATCCGCCTCTGGCCGGCAGGCCAAGCCCTCCGCCAGGCCCGAAAGCCGCTCGAGCAGCCGGGCACCTTGCGCGAAGGAGGCAATGCTTACCCGTGTTGCCACGCATGTGGCAAGTACGCGCCAATCGCCCACACCCTCTGATTGGTGGAACTGGGCTGGTGTGATGAGATCGGGCATGGGGCAAACCTACCAAAGCAGCCTGACCCTGGCGGCGCGCTGCTCGGCCAAGAGGAGGATCTGCCGCCGCCGGCTTTGCCGTGCCGCCGTAGGCCTGCTTGGACATCCGCGGGAAGAAGACCCTTCTCGACTCGCGCCGAGAGATGCTCCGCCTGCATTTTCATGGGTCGTGCCATCCA